>JBARRE010000699.1:0-6181 GCA_049644065.1 Sedimentisphaerales bacterium
TTTGCCCTCTTTTCCAAAGACCACACAGAAGTATAGCGGTCGTTCCGAGCCGTATCTGGGTTCCTTCAGCGGTTCCCGCATCAGATCAACCGCATAAGACGTCTGAAATACTGGTTCAGCCTTATCCAGTTTCGTCTCTGTTTCTTGTAGGCCGAGAGACTTTAAAGCCTCTTCATTAAAGCCAGGTACAGGGAAATGGAAACCTACTCGATAGATTACGATTGCCGCAAAAACAGCTATTAGCATCCACAGCCACGGAATGTTATTCTTGTCTGGAAGGAACTTCATGTCATTATCTCCTAAATTGCCTTCGTTTCCGCATAACACTAAGCGTCTCTGCATAAAGCAAGAAAGCAAAAACTACGACGTCGCTACTTCATAGTTATCATATCCGCTATGTTCAATTATAGATGCGTCCACCTGTCGAGCAAGGAAAAAAATGAAGATTATTTATTGCAAAATTCCGGGGCCGCCATACTTAATTCCAGCCGATCTCTGCGTTCCAAAGCTCCGCAGTAATGTAGGGTGGGCTGTAGCCCACCGAACAAAGCACGTGACATTCTTGAAGGCTGGGCAAGTTCCACCCTATGCTACTATCATTATCAAGCACAACCCATCGAAAAATATACCGTATCCGTTTAATTCCCCGCGTATGCTCAAAGTGCGTCTTTGAGGTCCGGGTATTCCTCACGGACAAGATCAAGCCAAGCCCCTATGCGAATGCCATGCAGCCAATTTCTTGTTTGATGCCAGCCGACTTGTAGTCCAATGAGCGGCGCATCAGGATAGCTGACATTCTGGGAGCCCATGCCCACTTGGGCCAGCCAGATACCTCCGCCGCTCATGCCGTGAGGGTCAAGAGTTGGGCATTCGACTGCGGCATTGACCCTGCCCGCGCTTTGGGGAGTGAACGGTCTAACCTCTTGTTCTGGCTCAAAATCAATGAGCATGTCACGCTCTTCGATAAGCGGTTGGGGGATACTGTTTTCGTCTGGTAGACCTTCGGTAGGCCAATAAGATGATGGCAGTATTCGTGTGTGATAGGTCAGAGTGTTGCAGAGAATTAACTGCAGCACAGCGCCTCTTCCGATACTCTCGGGTGGCAGGGTATGACGCAACTGCACGGGGAATCCTACGACCATGGTAGGTGGGTAATCATTGGTGCCCATCCTCTCACACAGACGGTCTCGCGTGAGAAAGGCAAAGTGATTTGAGTGCAAGGGAGAGATTTCCAGCAGGCCCACATCGGATTGCTGGTCACAGTGTATCGCATCAAAGTTGGCAACGTGCGGAACCGTTCGGTTGCGCACAATTGCCTTGATCGTGTGGTCGCTGCCCTGTATGACATGCGCGGCGGTGGCGAGGAAGAACCTCTGCCCCAGTTGTATGGCCACTGCTGTGCCGATTGTAGTCCTTACTCCCTCAACAACAAGACAATAGGTGTGCCGACGTGCATGTTCTGCCAGAGCTTGCCCCATAATCTGACCCGCCTCATCATTTGAAGGCATTCTGTTTGGAATCATCATCTGTGTCCCCTTTCATACGTCCAACAGCGTGGACTTGCCTGAATCAAGCTTTCCGATAAGAACCACAATATTCTCGAAATCGATAAGGATAATAGGTACGGATCCTATTATTGATACCGTTTCGTTTTCATAAAAATGGGGTGCGTCCCTAATTAATTTCCTAATTAATTTCTAATTAATTTGTTCGCATAGTCTTCCTCACGATATGGAATCGAGATTTGCTCATGGGATTGTAAGATAATGTTGTACTGGCTTCAGAACTACCGTGTCCGAGTCACAGTGACGACTTGGCTCTTGGCCGCATGTCTTGGAATAGTCATGTACTCTGGTTGGCCATTGCCGCTACCCTGGGCTTTTAGAAGTTCCATTGTGACTAGCGCAAGAATCTGATAATTCTGTGGCAACGTGCTTGTACCTTGACCAAGGAAAATCACCTTCTTCCATTCACCTTGATCTCCGATTGTCAGCGGCCCGTAGACCCAATAGCCGTCCGCCGCTAACGGTTGCAAGAAAAGGTTTGCATGTAGTCTTCCTCCAGATTCTGCCACGCCCTTGCTAGTGCCCTTTACGATGACCTGTTCTTGTGTCACAGTTTCTCCATCGACGGGGCTGGTAATTTCGATCGTTACTTCCAAAACCCCAACGATCATGTCTATCGTTGCTCCACTCATAACTTCAGTACCAGCCAGCGGTTTTTGTTGTGTAATGCGCGTATAATCATCGGCGGTAGGTGCTCTGTAGATCTCGCCCTGCGTGAGTCCTAGGTCGCGTAATTCACTGATGGCTTGAACATAGGTCTTGCCAACGAAACCCGGAACGACTACGGAACTCTGATCAATCAACCAGTTGGTTGCGTAACCAGCGGCCGTGAGCGACACCAGTAGCACGATGGCGGGTTTCAGGCGAAGAATAGCGGTCCAACTGTGGATCCACCCCCGCCTTTGTAGCGCGGGTAGGCCAATGACCAGTACAAGGAGCGCCACAATCACCGAAATCCCAATGCCGAGCCAAAGAACGACATCAGGTCGCTCCGTTGGGGGAAACATGACGAGAAGAATGGACAAAAGCGCGCCAACACAAGGCCCCAAGAAGGCGAGAAGTACAATTACGATCAACTCGCGGGTTTTCTGCACTGTATTGCTTTGATCTGCCATTGTGAACCTCCCAAAGTTCGTTACCGCCAGTGTATCGGGATCGGGCATACGGGCCGGGCAACGGGGCCGATTCCCCGATGGCTTCACCCTGAACGTTAATTCACCTACGCAGCGCCTCCATTTAGCGCATAGAAAACTGCTCCTCTGACTTCCGACGCGTAACTATATTTATATGGTTTCTGTATAACATCACAAGCCCCTCATCGTTCACAGTGAGTCTATCGGACTTCGAATACCTTGGTCTCAGCGGTCCAGAACATGGGTATTTCTCAGACTCCGTCCCCGTCGGTGTCCTGTAATTGGCGGGCACGCCGTAAAGCCTTTACGTCTGGCTCGAAAATCGGGAGAGGATCGCTACAAGGAATATATACTGCGACAGCTGGGTGTGCAAGAGAAAAAATGTGCCGGAAAGGGACAATATGGGCTTATTGGGGCTTTTAATTGATTATTGATGATTGATTAATGATTATTTCTCTGGATTCTCAGTGCCCTCTGTGACCAATTCGCTTTTACTTCCGAGCGTCTCGCATTCAGTTGCGTCTCACGGAGATTTTTTTGAAATTTGCTTGATTTTAATAAAAGATTTTGTATAATAGTAAACAAATTGAATATTGAATACATAAAACAGGAGACTTTGACATTGACTATTGACTATTGATTATTTCGATCTTTTCCGCGTTCACCCCGTGAGATAGGCACAGCCGGCATCTCACAGGGTAAATCAGCGAAATCCGCGGTTATTGGTTAATTCGTTACTAATTTGAAAAAACAAAGAAGTAAAAAGGCAAAAAATGATAATAAATAAGACAATTTCGTCTCTCATATGTAATAAGTAAGGGAAAAACGACGAAAATTTGAGCTGAATTTGAAAAAACAAAGCCAATTTGGCGACGAGACATATCGGCGTAAAGTATTATATGAAAGGGGATTATGGCAATAAACCGCCCTGTGGGGCACGAAAAAACAAAGCCAATTCAAAGCCAAACAAGCTTGTCCTGAGCAGCGTCGAATGGAGCCAATTTCAAGGCTTTGCTATTGCCGGCCGAGGGCCTGGATGATCGCTTGCTTGGCCCGGTCGGTCGCGGGGCTGTAGGGATAATCGTTGCTCACTTGGGCGTAAACGGCTTTGGCCTTTTCCAGGTCTTTCAAGCCGCACGAGGCGATAACCTGGCGGGCAAGGACTTCGGCGATGTCGTAATCGCTAAGCTGCAAGTTCTTAATGCGTTCGGTCAGGTGAAACGCGGCCTGGAATTCCGCTCTTGCCAGGAGGATATCGAGCTTGACGAGATTCACGCCGGGCGAAAAAATCTTCGCCGGGTCCTCGGCGACAACCGTTTCGATATTTGACATCGCGTAGTCCAACTGGTTCGGGTCGTTCTGGTTTTCGGCCAGAACTCTGGCGTGTCTGATGAGTCCGGTATGTTTGACTTTAAGATTGGCTTTGCCGGCCGAGGTAGAGGTTGCACTAAGCTGCTCGACAATTTCGACGGCCTCCATCGTCCGGCCTAATCCCAGCATTGCCTGGGCCTTGGTTAGTCGGCGAGCCAGGTCGTCGCGCATGGAGTCTGATGCCGGAAGTTGCTTGAGTACCGCCAGGGCCTGGTCATTTTTGCCGAAATACGCGGTCAGTATCTCCGCTTCGCAGATGCCCGCTTTTTGCCGGGCGGATATCTCGGCGTTAGATTTTTGCCGGAGACGACTGAAAAGTTCCAGGGACTTGCCGTACTGTTTCAATTCGGGCCCGAGCAAATAGCGGCCGAAGTCGAAGATGAAATCCGTATCCTCGGATTCCTGCACCAGGCTGACGAGGTTCCCGGTCAGTGACGTTGTGGCGAGTTCTTTCCAGCCGGGCCGGTCCGCTTTGTCGGCAAGAATGAAAAGATTAACCAGGTCGTTGGGCGGGGCCTTATCGAGATTCCGTTGCCGGATGACCTTGTCGAAAGAGTCTGTGTCGTTCATGTTCATGAAGCATTTGTCCCATGATGGATGAACATAGACTTCGTGTTCGGTTCGGGCCAATACTTTTCCTTCCAGGCCAATTTCCAGCCGGACCTTGCGAAGTCCCGGGCGCAGGAAAACGTGCACTACTGTTTCGCCCTCTGCGGACATGCCGTCGTCGAAGGTCCACCGGTACGAATACCGGGTCAGCGGATCGGGTCTGATGGCGTCGAATTGCATCGTGACGAAACATGGGCCGGTCTGTTCGAGACGGAAGTCGTCGATGGGCGACCATTCGAAAGCCGCGTAGACCTGGTTCGGCTCGCTGAGGTCCGCGGAGACGGCTTTGAAACGGCCGACGCCGACAAAATCCGTTCTTGTCATGACACGGAATTCTTCGCCGGGTTTTTTCCATGCCGCCACGGCGAACATTTCCTGCCAGGGGCTGCAAAGGAAGTATTCCAGCTTATGAACGCCGGGTTTGAGCGAAATCGTTCCCTGTTTCTCTCCTCGCCGAGCCTTGTTAACGTCGTGCCTTCCGGGCCAGCCGACAACCAGCTTGTCATCGACGGATATATATGAGTCGTAGCGAGAGATTGTGGCGAAGCGGTACTTGCCGTTTTTGTCGGTTTTGAAGAAACCCTTGTAGTGATGGAACCCGAATCCGCCCTGCGTGTGCGTCTGGGATTCCGACGTTCGATGGATGCCGAACGCTTGGTGAATATCGTCCACCAGGCTGCTGCCGATCGGTTTGGCGGCGCCGTTAAAGGCTTCCAAAAACTCCGGCAACCGGTCCGACGAGCGCAGACCTTGCCCGGCCCACTTTGTCTGAAGCACGAGTCCGGCCCAAGGCTCCCACGACTGGTTCGTGTTTGTGCGTTTGTCTTTCGGCACGAGATAAACCAGATAGCTCGGATTGGCCTTGGGGCTTTCGAAGAGAATATCCATCGGCTCGCCCCGCCCGGCGGACAAAACCATGCTGTTGACTTTGATGCCGCTATTGGTGGCGATGACTTCCGGGACGAAGTCCTCCGGGTTGTGCCCCGGCGAATAGAGACGAGCAAGGGAAACCTCCGGGTATTTGCCTCGGAGCATAAATCCCGGATCCACCCACTTGGCCCTGCTAAGGTATTTGTTCTCCGAGGCTTTTGTGATGAGTCTGAGCTGTTTGCTGCGGGCGGGGATTGCGGTATTGATCTCGGTCAGCGATTTCTGTGGCGTAAGGGGGCCAGCCCTGAATATGAGCCTTTTGTCGGCGTAAACCTCGAATATCACAGATGTATTCGGATCGGCCCGATCGACAATCGCTGCTCTTGCGACAAAATGGATGTAGTCTCGGTTAAGATTATAGGTAATAAAGCTGGAGCCGAAAGATGGAAGAAAATTCTGACATAGCTTTCCGTTGATCCGGTGCCTTTCGATCCACCTGTGCTTGTCGATCCATTTTTTCACGTTCTCCGATTTTTTGTCGGGCTTAATATCGAGCAGCGAAACATCCGGAATGAGCGAATGCGAATAATCCTTCTCAATGCGAAATCGAAGTCCGGCGTCATTCTCGTGCCA
>JBARRE010000700.1:0-5762 GCA_049644065.1 Sedimentisphaerales bacterium
GAACAGACAGGAATTTTGTCAACAAAACACGTTCGACATCGAGGCGTCGCCCTGATCTGGAGTGCCATCCTGATGATGCTGATGATTCTGCTGATCGGTCTGTCCCTTGACACGGCGAAGGTAGCTCTGGTGAACCACCAGTTGCACAATGCCGCCGATGCCGGTGCCCTTGCCGGATGCCGCATCGTGAAAACCGAACCGGACCGAGCGCGAGTGCTGGCGCGGGACACCGCAGCGATGAACTCCGCGGATCACATCCCCGTACTGTTGGACCTGAACGAGAGCAACGACCCTGATGGCGATATCATCATTGGCCGATATCGATATGACCCCGTGCTGGAAATATCGTTTTTCACTCCTGCTGTCGATCTAAGCACGGAGCCTGTCAACGCTTTGGCGGTCATCTCATCCCGAAACGAATCGCATGATGGGCCCCTTCCATTGAACTTCGGAGGGATTGTTGATGTCCCCACGGTCAATCTGGGCGGCTTCTGGCAAGGTAAATCCGGGCCTTATGCAATTGCCATGACGGCCGGAGGAACAGGAGCCGGCTTGATTTGTCTCAGAGACGACTATAAAGGGTTCGATATCCAGGGCACATCAAAATTGACTGTCACAAACACTACCGGGAATCCTAACGATGGCGCCATTCAGGTCAATTCGGAGTGGGACGTAGGTCTATCGATAACAGGAGGGCCGCCGATAATCGACGCGTATGCAGTAAATATGTGCGCCGATACTCACTCCGACACATGCGCGTATACGTTCCCGGATGTGGAATACGTCGAATACAGGCAGCCGCCGATTCCCGACCCGCTAATTGGCTTGCAACCACCAACTCCATTCGGGCCCGACCTTTCGCCGTCACCTGGTGAGACGATAGTAATCAACGACGGCGACGTAATTCTTCCTGCGGGCTACTATTCAGGCGGTTGGCTTATCAACGGCGGTACGGTGACCCTCGAACGTGGCATCTATATACTCGGCGGTCAAGACAAGAACAACGCCAAGGCAGGATTGGCAGTTTATGGAGGCATTCTTGACGGCAGTGGACTTACTACCGGAGACGGCGTAGACCCTGACACGGGAGGAGTCATGTTCTATATCACAGGTGACGGTGTTATAGACATCCATGCCGGTGCTACGGTCCATGCAGACCCTATGACGGATGACGGCAACCCTTACCAGTACATAACGATCTTTGTTGATAGAGAAAGTACGAACGAAGCCGAAATTATAGGTCACGCGGGCCTGGACCTAAACGGCACGCTGTACTTTCCCCAGCAACCTGTAGTCAACGGACAGAATCCACCGGGGATCGGACCGCCAGATTCATTTGCCGTAAAAATTGGAGGTACCGGCGACGGATTCGGCAACCAGATTATTACCGATTCGATTTACTTCCATGGGAACAGCGACGTATTGATAGAGTACGATGGCCGGAATCCCGCCCCCACGACGAAGGCATTCCTCGTAGAGTAGGCATTTCTGCAAGCGGTTCTCCGTTTCAGCCGGCCGCGTCGATATAGTGCTCCCCTCCGTCAGCCGCACCTATGTGCTGCCCGCTTTTTTCTCAAGCGATTTGCGTATCTCGGAAAGCTCGGATATCAGCTTTTCCCAGCTTTCGTTCAATTCTCCACGAACTTTCCACAGAGTCCAGTATATTGCCAAGAGTACGACAACCGAAAAACCTAGTAAACTAACTGCCATATTTGCCATTGGTACGTCTCCTTATAAAAAGCTACAGAAACAAAAGATGCCACTCGGCGGCGCCGAAATCCTGACGGATAGTCTTGTACTACCCGTTAATATCGTTTCGATAAACACATTTTGTCCCGAGTCTTCCATACTTGCTATTATCGGCATAATTCGACGGCTCTCCAGATTATATATGAGAAAAGTGATTTTATTCTAAGAAATTTTGAGCTGTGCTCGCCGCATTATCCACAAGAGGAGCAAGCGGTAAGTCCAATAATGGCCAGTCCGGAACACGTGTATGATATCTTCGACATAGCTCGCTCGAAGGTATTACGATTTCCGTGGACCTGCTTGGCGAAGATCAATACAGTTAACGAGGATCTGCTGCGATACATGAAGGAAAATGGCTGCTAACCCAACACTTGACTTTTCTCCCAAGTAGCTATTGGAGTCATGTAGTTATGCCGATAATGGATATGACACTCGCACGGAATCCGTTGCATGAAACTCGGGCGGGCCAGATGTGCAGAGATACATATGAATGAAACCAGGGTAATACCACCTGAAGCAGACAATCAGCCTGACGAGAAGTCTCTGTTACGCTGGCAGAGGCGTAATTCCTACTATTACAGGTGGCTTAACGGAATCTACAGGCATATAGTCCGCACTAACAGCAGAGTGTTGCATATAGGCTGCGACTGCGGTGATCGGCCGGATCGAATCTTCGCTGGCGAGCCGGCAGAGCCGCCGTTCGAGATATGTGTGCGCCAAGAACGGCCGGGCTGCTGAAATAGTCCTACTGTGACGTTTGGGAGTGCCAGAACGGTTCTATATGCGCAGGACAGTGCTGAGGCATCGGCAATGGCCGAGGGACTGGTGAGCCGGGCGGTTCGTTTGATCATGTATATGGGAAATCACGGTCTAAAATGAAACTTGTTATAATCATTCCGGCACTTAATGAAGAGCGAACTATAGGCGATGTCATCACTACGGTGCCGTCACGAATAGATGGTGTGGATGAAATCGAAATCATCGTTGTGGATGATGGTTCGACGGATAGAACAAAGTGTGTGGCGATTTCTGCCGGCGCTTCTGTTATATCCCACTGTAGGAACGAGGGTGTAGGTGCAGCGTTCAAAACGGGAATCAAGGCCGCTCTGATGAAAGGTGCGGATGTCATAGTGAATATAGACGCGGATGGACAGTTTGACCCACAAGATATTCCCGTTTTAGTGAAGCCCGTTCTAGAAGGCAAAGCAGATTTTGTGACGGCATCACGATTCAAAGAACCATCTTTGATTCCTCAAATGCCCAAAATCAAAATCTGGGGCAATAAGAAGATGGCTTGGCTGATAAGTCTCCTTACAGGCGATAAGTTCTATGACGTCTCCTGTGGTTTTAGGGCATATTCTCGAGATACCGCTTTGAAGTTGACTTTGGTGGGCCAGTTTACATACACGCAGGAGACTTTCCTGGATTTGGCCTTTAAGGGCGCGACGATCGTAGAAATTCCTTTAGTTGTGAGAGGTGAACGTGGGTTCGGAGAATCGCGAGTCGCATCTAATTTGTGGAAATATGCTGCCATGACATCCAAGATTATATTCCGTGCCTTTAGAGATTATAAGCCATTAAGATTCTTTGGAATAATTTCGCTACCCTTCTTAGTTTCAGGTACATTACTTGAGATATTTCTGATTTTGCATTACATTCTCTCAGGTCAATTTAGCCCCCACAAATGGGCTGGCTTCTCAGGGGCGAGTTTAATTGTATTAGGCTTGATCTTCTTCATTATCGGATTAGTTGCCGATATGTTGGATAGAATTAGATTGAATCAGGAAGAACTATTGTATTTTGAACGAGAAAGAGCTTATAGCTGCCAAGATAGGCATCAAACATAGATAAGGTAATTTAATGAAGAATAACGCAGGCTCTGGGGAAGTGCGGCTGTAATGGCAACAGGAAACGACTTCCTAAAATTTGACCACAACCAGTTTAATCGAGAGAATCTTTCTAAGATAGTGTCCAGATTTGGCGACCCGAAAAGGTTGCGCATTCTTTATATTTCGACATATCACCCAGACTTTACTAGGACAGAGGTCCTCTTGGAATTAATGAAGAAAAGCGAAATGAAAGTTACAGAAGTACTCGTTGGTGATTCTAACTTAAAATATCTGAAGGCAGTTTATAATCTAATAAGATATCAAAAAGATCATGAGTTGGTGTTCGTGGCTTTTAGAGGACATGAGATATTACCTTTTATTAAATTATTTACGAGAAAACCGATAATATTCGATTGTTTTATATCTGCATACGACACCTTATGTTTCGATAGACAAATTTTTAAACCTAAGTCATTAGTTGGAAAATTCTTAAAATGCTACGATAGGTTCTTATGTAAACTAGCCAGTGTTGTTTTAGTTGACACTAAAACACATAAGAATTATTTTGAAGAGGAATTTGAAGCCCATAATGTAGATTATCTTTATGTTGGCTGTAATAGAAATTTATTTAAACCAATGAATGTTGAAAGAGATACATCCAAGTTTGTCGTTTTTTGGTATGGTGCTGCTAATCCGCTGCAAGGTGTTGATGTTATCTTAAGGTCTGGTAAATTGTTGGAAGACAGCGGAGCATTTTTTAGATTAGTGGGGCCAGTTAGAACGAAATATTCTCAGCTAATAAGGGCTTTGCAACTGAAAAACGTAGAATTTGTTGACTTTATACCTTATGAAAGACTGCCTTTTGAAATAAATAGAGCTGATGTATGTTTAGGGGGTCATTTTTCAGACAGAGATAAAGCCATGAGAGTGATTGCGGGTAAAACCTTTCAATTTTTGGCGTGTGAAAAACCGACCGTAGTGGGGGATAATCCGGCAAATAAGGAATTATTCAAAGATAAGGCGTTAGTTAAATTTGTTAAGATGAATAATCCTGATGACTTGGCAGATAAAATCTTGGAGTTTAAAGAGCATGAAAAATGAGGGGTGGGTTCCTTATCCAAGGTATATTTTTAGAAAGGAAATAGCATTATCCTTAATAAGGAAATACGTACCAAGAGGGTCAAGATTTCTCGAAGTAGGATGTGCGACGGGTGACATTGGAATAACTCTCTCTAAAAACGGGTACAACGGCCTAATGATTGATTTTTCGGATGAAGCATCCAGGGAAGTAATGAGAAATATGGAAAAAGAAAAGGCAGTAGATGTTCGATTTGAAAGAAAAGATCTCTTTCAGATTAGTACGGATGAGAAATTTGATTTGATAACCATGTTTGAAGTTCTGGAACACATAAAAGAAGATAAAGAGGCGTTAAAAAAAGTAAATGATCTTTTAGAACAAGGAGGGATGTTCTTACTTTCTGTTCCTGCTAAAAGAAAATTATGGGGGGCAAGTGACATTATCGCAGGACACGTTAGAAGATATGATAAAGAAGAATTGACTTATTTAGTAAAGCAATCCGGATTTGAAGTTATAAAAATTTTTTCTTATGGATTCCCCTGGTTAAACATAGCCAAATATGTTAGAGATAAAATGGCTGGCAGGGCGTTAAAGAAGGGTGAAGGAGGTAGTAAAACTTCATTGACCAAAAAAAGTGGTATGAATATAGCTGCTATTAGCATACCTCCATTGGAGGTATTTTTTAAAAAGTACTTTTTGTTTTTTCCAATGAAAATAAGCAGTTTGTTCAACAATATGGACTTGGCAGAAGGATATATCTGTCTTGCTAAAAAAAGAAATAGAGGATAGCGAGGCCGTTGAAAAAGTCCCACGTTTTGATATAATTATGAGTGCAACAGGGACAAGAGAAAAATGCGGAGACCAAGTTGTGGTTGGTAAACTGGACCGTTGGAAGAAAGATTTGTTTGTATTTTAATAAGGCTCACATAATCCGAGTAGGAAGTTCAATTATGTGTAATGTAGATTGTATTAAATGGGGAGCAAGAAATATAACTGAACAGGAGATTAAGGGAAAAAGGGTAATTGAAGTTGGGTCCTATGATGTAAATGGGAGTCTTCGATATATTTTTGAATTGCTCAAGCCTGCCGAATACGTTGGGGTAGAT
>JBARRE010000701.1:0-2815 GCA_049644065.1 Sedimentisphaerales bacterium
TCGATTACAGCTTTCAGCTCAGTGATACTCGTTACCTTCAATTGTTCGTAAACCGCTTTGACGCCTTTCGGTCCCACGCCGGGGATGTTGAGTAATTCCGGCAGTTCCGGCGGAATCTTTCTGAGCAGTTCTTGGTGGGCGGTTATCGTACCGGTCTTGATAAATTCTTCGATTTTGGCGAGGCTCGATTTTCCGATGCCGGGGACCTTCGCCAATTGTCCGCCGGCCAAAAGGTCCTCGACGTCGGTGGGCATGTCCCCAATGACCCTTGCGACCTTGCGGTTGCTGTTGATGCGGAAGCGGTCCTCGCCGAGAATCTCCATGATATCGGCCATCTGGTCGAAAAGAGCGCTTAGTATGGCATTTTCCATGAACTCGATTATATCCGGGGCCGGGCAAAATTAAAGCGATAAATCACGCTGGCGGTGCGGCGGGCGGTCTGCTGGATAGCTATATCGTTTGAAAGTTGTCTATTTCTTTTTGAATTTGATGTTTGGGAGCCCATCAAAATGGGCGTCCTGTGTCCAGAGGATGGCGCCGCAAGATCGGGCAGTGGCAAGGATCAGGCTGTCGGCCATAGGCAATTTCAGATCAGTGCTTAGCTTGACGGCGTCCATCGCTATTGGCGAGGTCACATCCACAACACCAGCCTGATGCATCAGGGCGACAGCCTGAAGAGCTGAATCCTCGCCCCGCTGTTGAAGTACCCTCTTAAAGACCTCATAAATGTTTATCGTCGAGACGATGAGGTTCTCTGTGTCCTCAAGGGCCGGCGCAAAAAACCTGGCGTTCCGGCCATCCGCAAAATATTCTAACCATCCTGAGGAATCCACAAGGTTCATATTCGGTCCTTGTCCCTTCGGATATCCGTTTTGATGCCCTTAAGAAATCCTCTCATACCTTTGATGTTCTGGAGCAGGACGAACTCGATACGATCGGAAAAATGGAGGATTTGTAGTTTCTGCCCGGGCCGGATACCAAGCCTTTGCCGCACCGCCTTCGGAATGACCACTTGAAACTTCGGCGAAACCGTTACTGTTACCATAAACCAATACCTCTTTTTAAATACATTTTATACTAATTACAATTATTTATTGCGTGTTCGTCATTTCGACCGAAGGGCCACAAAGTGGCCCGAAGTGGAGAAATCTATTAAAAAAGATTTCTCGACTCCGCTTCGCTGCGCTCGAAATGACATGAATGAGCGCATTTTTTATACATAATTGGTATTACATTATACTATATCGATCAAAAAAACGTATGTCAATATTAAATAATCTGGTTTTTCACCAATTTCTGATGATTTCCTGGTAGTACGGCAGTTTCAGGAGTTGTTGAAAGTGTTACAATATAATGTATGAGTAAGGCTGATTGTGAGATTCGAATTGGTACTTCAGGATGGTATTACGACCACTGGAAGCAGCTTTTCTATCCGGCAGGATTGCCTAAGAGCAAATGGTTCGAGTATTACGCCCAATATTTCGATACTGTCGAGATCAACAATACATTCTACCACCTTCCCAAAGAGCAAACTTTACAGCGATGGCACGACATCGCGCCGAAGGATTTTCTCTACGCCGTCAAGGCCAATCGATACATCACACATATCAAGAGATTGAAGGATGCCGCCGAGCCGCTGGAGCGTTTCTTCGAGAGAGTCAACTTGCTAAAGAACAGGCTCGGCCCAATCCTATATCAACTGCCGCCCAGCCTGCAAAAAGACCTCGACCTGCTCGGCGGTTTTATCAAGCTGTTGCCCAAAAGAAAAACCGCCGTCTTCGAATTCCGGCACGAAAGCTGGTACACCGACGACACCTACGACCTGCTCGACAAATCCGGCACCGGCTTCTGCATCCACGACATGCCCGGCAAAGAATCCCCCCGTATTGTCACCGCCGGCATCATTTACATCCGCTTCCACGGCACAACCGGCCGGTACTCCGGCAGCTATCCAAAATCCCAATTACAGAACTGGGCAAAATGGCTCAAAGACCAGGCCAAAAAGGTGCGCGCCATTTACGTCTATTTCAACAACGACGCCCAAGGCCACGCCATAAAAAACGCAAAACAACTGAAAGAGTACATATTCGTTTAGAATTAAAGCTAAAAACGAATAGAAGCGAACAAGAACTTGACTTTTAAAGCTATCTTAAGGTAAACTATTGAACGAAGCGATTTTCTACATTTGCTCACGAGCAAACGAATTTTCAAATAAATAGCGAGTTTGAAGGAGAAGAAAATGAAAACGATTATTCATTTCTTGATTTCAGTAGCTCTATTGTTTTCGGTGTTTTTTAATCCGTGTAAGTCGATAGCAGCAAAATCTGACAAGAAATCTTCAGACCAGGCGATACATTTACGCATCGCAGCAAGAGACGGCGATATTGAGAAGATTAAGTCTTTATTAGCCAGTGGTGCTGATGTCAACGAGAAGAACTTCGAAGGTGATACTCCTATTCACGTTGCAGTAATACAGAATCGAAAAGACGTAGTGGAACTGCTTATCATGAACGGCGCGGATGTCAATGTGGAGTTTGAAGAAGACTCTTATATGCAGGAGATTCTTTCTTCAACAGCTAATACTCCTCTTCAAATTGCTGCTTTGAAAGGTTATTGCGAGATTGCGCAGTTACTTATTAAAAATGGAGCAAACGTAAACGCAAAGGCCAAAAGTGGTCATACAGCTTTACACTATGCAGTATTCAAGGGCCATAAAGCCGTAGTTGACTTGCTGCTTGACAATCAGGCTGATCCGCATCTAAAGGATAAGAATGGCCGAACAATTCTGGAAATCGCCGTGGACGAGTCGTACGAA
>JBARRE010000702.1:0-5665 GCA_049644065.1 Sedimentisphaerales bacterium
GCGTGGCGCCGGTTACTGCCTGCCAGCTCGTACCGTTCGCCGAATGGTAAACGGTAAAGTTGCCCGAGACACTGCGCTCCAGTTTCACCCAGTACGGTGCGGTAATCCCACTCTGGTTCGTATTGAAGCTCGTGCCGCCTGTCGAGGGACGACCCTGGGCGGCAACTCCGTTATCAGGTGTAATACACGCGAAGGCATGCGCCGAGTCAGGATCAAGCGTCTCACGGATCATCACGCCGGCCTTGGCCCAGCCGGCCGTGTTATCGATACTCTGGACTCTCGCGACAATCGAGCCGGTGCCGCTGAGCGTCTTGTAAGCAAAGTGGAACTCATCGGCTTCCACGCCGTTCACCGCCCAGATATCGGCGCCGGATGCGGTCATCGTGTAGGTGCCTACTGGCGCTTCGACGAAGCTGCCGACGGATGCCGGATAGCCTCTGAACCAAATTGACAATTCGGCAACGCCTTCTGCAGTCCAGTCGCGTACGGCATCCAATGTCAACTCCACTTCCGAATACTTCGAGAAGCCCTGCTTGTTGTTGTCGAAGACAAGCGGCATTGATTGAAGGCCGCCGTTGACGATCGTCTCCTCAGTATAAGAAAGGGTATTTTCATCGCCAACAGCCGAGCCGGTGCCGTTACCGGGAATGTAACCGGGAGTACCAGGCGCGCCGGCGCCAAGCCCATCGTGCCATGAGTACCATATCTGGTTCTCACCGGCATCGTAGTCCTCGAAATCATCTATTACAAAGAAATCGCCCGTCGTAAAGCTCCAGACGTTGCCTGCCCAGGGGCTGTCGGGATTGGTGCCGTTGACCTCATCGATCCGCCAGTAGTAAGTCGTAGTCAACGCAAGAATACCGGGATCGTAGCTCTCTTCACCGAGCGCTCTGGCCCCCTTATACTCTGGTGAGCTTTTCGTGGCATTCTTGACGGCATCCGCATCTGCGCCGAAGTACACTTCATGCGAAGCGGCAATCGCTCCGGCATCCCAGGTAAGAATCTGTGTGGGACTTACATCCACGGCGCCATTGGACGGATTCGGGCCGCTGACGGCGCCCTCGGTAGTAAAGCTCCAGACTTCGCCTTTATGCGTAGCGCCGCCATCAAACTCATCTACCCGCCAGTAGTATGTCTTGGCCAATTTGAGCGAGTCCGGAGTATAGCTTGCCATCCCTGAGAGCGCTCCACCGGTAGCTTCATTTACAGTGTCAAAGTCTTCGCCGAAGTACACGGTGTGCATTTTCGCGCCGAAACCCGGCGTCCAGGTAAGTGTTGAATTTTCAGGCACAAGTTCTGCACCATCTGCCGGATCGGGATAATAGGCGGTCTTCGGAGGAACCATAAAGCTCCAGACATCGCCCTTCCACGGACTGTTCGGCTCGGAATCGTTGACCTCATCGATTCGCCAATAATAGGTCGTGCCGTTAACAAGGCCGTCCGGATAAGCATATCCGGGAAAGCCGGCAATATAAAATGTCAAGTCCGTGTTAATCCGGAATAAATCCGAATCTCTGGTGGCTTCGTTAACATCGTCAAGATTTTCGCCCATGTAGATATCGTGCGAGACGGCACTGCCCCCCGGCTTCCAGCCAAGGGTTACCCATGTCTCGCTAAGCAGGGCACCATCCTCCGGATCGGGGCCATAAGCATACGGAAATACTTCACCTACCATCGCGCCCAGAATCTCGGCCTCCGTCAAAGCATGGTCATAAATCCTGACATCATCAATTCCGCCAATCCAGTCACAGCCCCAGCCGTCAGAGCCGATGAGAACAGGAGTCTGGCTACTAGTAATTGGGCCCATTGGGGTCGAATCGGTTGCCTCTCCATTAAGATAGGTTGTTAGAGTCGTGCCGTCATACGAGCATGAGATATGACACCACTCGTAGCGCTCCAGGTTCTGGCCAACGAAGGCCCAGGCCCTGGGCACCGTATTGAACGTAAATGCCATATAGGGCTCAGGACCGCCCCAGCCGTATCGAACCTGCCAGCTCCAATCGGGACTCATCCCGGTCATTGCCTTGGCCATCGGCGCTGTCTCTGTGCCGTTTCCTTCCGGGTCATCGGCGTCAGGTCTTATCCAGAGTGCTATGGAGATCGGACCGGTGATATCCAGGCTGGCGTCATTGCCGCAATCGATATAGTCCCCATTGCCAGTGACCACGCCCACGCCATAGAATTCCATGGCACCGCCATTAACGCCGGTAATCCATTTAGTATCCCATACGGGATTGTCCACGATGGTCCCGTCGTTGCCGTAGCCGCTCGAATCGGAAGCCGTGGTGCCGGAACCGTCGTCGAGCATCCAGTGCCCCACCAGATCGGCGTACACGCTACCCGTCAGGCCCAGCATAAGAATAGAAAAAACCAGACAAATCAATTTTTTACACATAATAATCCTCCTTCAAAAGGTTAACATAAAAACGTTTGCCGATTGAAAATCGACAATCAAGAATCGAAAGTCGAAAATACAATTGCCTCCTTCCTACAAAAGCCGAATATGAACTGCTGATTTAATAAGTAAATATCTGAAATAGACGATTAAAATCCCGGTTGCTGCAAGACTGTATATCCCAGATGCTAATAATATTTATACCAGACCGATTACTTTCCGTCAAGAAAAATCTCCGGATTATTCATGGGAATTGCTTTATTAAGACGAAATCGCAAGAAAAGCTGGATTTGCCTACCTGGTCCGGTTCGTCAGAAGAAATTGCCGGAGGCCTTCCAGGTCATCGGTATTGATCAGATCGACGCCGGCTGAGAGAAGCTCGCGCCAGAGGGCCTCTCTGGCCGGCGAAGGATTGTCCGGTGTCGACCAGAATCTCACCAGCCTGCCCTTTTCGTGTGCCTTTTGCACTATTTCTCTTAGTTTATCACGCTCTTTGGCGGGCATTTCGCCTGCACCCTTCCACTTGAAGTGATTTCCCCAGTTATCACTTATCATTGGGATTAAATCAGCAGTATATTCGGACTCCAGGTCCGAAAGTCTGCCGTCGCAGCCGGCGTAACGGATTTTTTGCGACTCCATAAACTCACGAGGGCTATTGCCGGAGATGATGGCAAGTACGGCTTTGTCGCTTCGACCGCCCGGGCCAAAAGACGTGAAAATGTCTCGATACTCCGCCAAAATTCTATCGAGTGCCTTGTAGGTTTCAATCGCATCTGTTTTGATGTCGATAAGCAGCGTGAACTGCGATCCGTTCGGATAAACACGTCCGGCATTCTGCTTTACGCGTTCTCTCAAAGGATCCAGATAAAGGCGACGCAAAGTTCTCTCGGACGTTATGTCCCGGCGGTCATGAGCAACATACAAATCGTCATCGACGAGGAAGATATCCGCCTCGACGCTGTTGAAACCATGATCGAGCGCATCATATAAAGGCCGCTCGTGCTCGTAGTCATTGTGCGCATGGGCCCGGGAAAGAGGTGTAACATGAGTGCCGGCTACGTTTGACCTGCATGATGGCAATGACAGTAATACCGAACAAACAAGCACGATTGTATATGTATTTTTCATTCGAATGGACACTCCTTATTCAAATAATATATCATTTAGCATAATCTGGTTATTTTGTGAGCAGCTCTATCATCAGGTTCCAGAAGCGTTTCTCATCGATGCTCAGCAGGATGCGGGCCTTTTGAGTACCGGCGGGTCCCTGCTTGTGATAACCGAGGCTTCGCCCGTAGTCCAGCCCGTAATCCGAGTTGACATCAACCCACCGTGTTTCTTCTTCGACAATTAACGACGGATCAATAACAACCGCGGCGGCGATGGTATCCCAGACCAATCGAGTATAGTTAGGATCCTTCTCGAATTCCGGCCCGTACTTCTCCTTAAACATCTTTGCAATTGGCGTGTCCACGGCCGCGATGCGCTCAAAGATTTTCCTGTTGAAACGATATTTCTCACAGACATCCAATCCTACAATGAGCTGATCTGCAAAGGGTGCCCGAACAGACATTTTGGCCGCCTCCGGATCAAACCACCAATTGAATTCGGCCGCCGGAGTTGTATTGCCTGGAACATCAAACGCCCCGCCCATATACACAACTCTCTTTATAAGGGGTATGATCTCCGGAGCCAATCTTATGGCGATTGCAAGGTTCGTACATGGCCCTATCGGTATAACGGTGACCTGGCCCGGGTTGGCCTTGATAGTATCAATCAGAAAGTTCACTGCGTGCTTATCCACAGGTTTTATTTTTGGCGCGCTTCGGTATTCTTTGCGGTACACTTCGAGATACAATGCCGGCTCAATCCTTGCGAAGCAGCCGACAAAGCCTGAACGGTAGCCAAACATTTTTCGCTCGACTTGAATTGTTTCATAGCGGGCTGCTCGCAGCGGATAACGTGTCCCGATAGCTACCGGAATGTCCGTGCGATTTAGTATTTCAAGCTGACGAAGAGCATAAGCCGTCCCCTCTGAAAGCCACGTGTTTCCGGGGACTATCGTCACGCCGAGCAACTCTATATCAGGATGGTTTGCGAGCATCATCATCGCCACGCCATCGTCATACAATACGACCATATCCGTATCGAGAATGACCTTCTCTTTGGCTCCTGCGACAGAAGCCAGGACCACAAGCAGCAGTGTTGCTCTAACAAGCACGACAAAAGAA
Organism: Sedimentisphaerales bacterium; assembly: GCA_049644065.1. Classification (GTDB taxonomy): domain Bacteria; phylum Planctomycetota; class Phycisphaerae; order Sedimentisphaerales; family Anaerobacaceae; genus JAFGPJ01. The sequence continues at coordinate 4,627 of JBARRE010000702.1, forward strand.
TATTTCATGGTAAACATGGCCTTATTCCTTTTTGTCATAGTGCAAACCATGTCAACTCGGCAAAAACAAGTTACCTTCAAATCGACAGCGCCTTTTTGCAGAGTTCTATGTTCTCGTTCTGCCCGCCTGAGCCTCTGTGCCCGGCGGCTCCTTCCTTCCATGCCGAGCGAGCTTCGTCGAGGCGTCCAAGAGCCTGCAGAGCCTTTCCGCGCCAGTACTGTGCCGATGCCTCCCGAGGCCTGTTCGAGCGGCCGACGCCGATGTTCTCCGGATATGTCAGCGAGGCCTCGAAGTCACGCAGTGCCCCGGCGAAGTCCTCGTCTTCAAAACGCTGCCGGCCCCGCTCTATATGGGCCTTGTGGAATAAGTCCCACGTAATCGTCTGGCCTTCCCAGTTGACAAAGTACGGCGTAGATTCGAGAAGATCGATAGTATCGGTATATTGCTGCTCATCAAGGTACATCTGTGCGAGCATGATGATTATATCGGCCCTGCGGATTTTCTCGAACGGCGTAGATTCGAGGGCCTTGATCGCATCGGATCGTCTCTTTGCCGCCAAGAGAATATCGGCCAGGTCCCGATACAAAGTCTGGTCTTTAGGTCTGGCGGCAATGGCCTTCCGGTAGAGCCCCTCCGCTTTCGACAGGTCTTCTTCCACTGCCCAGGCATGAAGACCGAGATTTCGAAATGCAACACTCAAAGACGAATCCAACTCAACCGCCCTGCTCCAGTGCCTGACCGCTTCATCCTGCCTATCCAGGTGACTGTAAAGATTTCCAAGATGCAGATGTGCGTGCGCATCGTCGGGATTGTTTTTTACAGCGTGCTGAAATACGGCGACTTCTTCCGGGCGGGATGGAAATACATAATCCCGGTGCATCCGGGCTGCCCGATCGAGATAGGCACCGGCCTTCGCCTGGTCCTTCTGCAGCGATGCAAGATAGGCCAGATAATATACCGGCAGCGGGCTTAACTGATCCTCCGGCAACACCTCGACACAGGCCGCCCGCAACAGCTCTTCGGCCTCATTAGCCATAGC
>JBARRE010000703.1:0-5500 GCA_049644065.1 Sedimentisphaerales bacterium
AGCGGTTAATTTCTATTTTCTTCGTGAATCCCTAACCATGTTCATCAGCGTCCATTACCATTGATTATACCCGCCTTCGCGGGCACAAGCTTACTATTGATTATTTACTATCCACAGCACGCAATACGCACAAAGGACGCCGTCTCACGGAGATTTTTTCAGATTATCGTTGATTTTTGGTATAAAATTTAGTACAATACCTAACATATTAGTATATAGTATAGCGTATAATCGTGATTTGAATGAAAAATGTAGAAATATTGAAGTGAAAAGGCAAATATTATTCGTGATCTTCGTGTTCACCCCGTGAGATAGGCAAAGACGTTATCTCATGGGGTAAATCCAGGATATTTCCGGCAGGGCTATTTGAAAAAACAAACCCAATTTTCGAAAGGGCGAAATAAATGTAAGCTTCTATTTGTGAGGGTTTTATGAGGAATTATGTGGTTTTGAGCTGCGAAAAAACAAAGCCAATCAAAGCCAATTTCACGCTCCCGCGCCGACTAAAGGAGCGGGAAAAGGAGCAAGATCAGTCGGGGCAGCTACTCAATAGCAGTGTGTGCCCATCAGAGACTGAAATTCACAGGCTCCTGTGGGATTCAGGAAACAGCGTATCAATCATGTGCATGATGAGTGAAACAGTGAAAGCTTCCTGGTCCGGCCCGATCCATGACATGATACCTCTCTCGTATCCATAGCCTCCTTCCTCATCCTTGTCGTAGTAGTACCCGTCAGGCGAGATGTATCCGGCGTAGTCGCCATTGAAGCTCAGTACCCAGAGATTGCCAATGCGGTTTTGTGTCCGTGATTTCAGGTCCACGCTGATTTCTCCGCAGAAGTCGGCCGGCGTGCCCACCAAAGCGATATCTCCAATTCGCACGGCATGTATCCAGCCATCTGCATCAATGCCAAGAACGGGAAACAAGAATTTCGATACGCGCCAGTTTTCATTGAGACGTAGTTGAAACGGCGGCAGTCGGATAGGAATCCCAATGGATGCAACGTCCACCTTATCCTTAAAAAATGTGGTATCAACAACCGCCTCCAGCACCTTATCCGCCAAAGCCGTGCCCATGGCGCGGCAGCGTTCAAAGGAGTTCTCTCCTTCGGGGGCTCGATGGCTCATGCTGCCGACAGATCCAGCGAGATAAATCGCCTCGGCACTGGTTTGTTCCGTAATGCGGCGCATGAGGAAACCGGGATATTCGCCTGTGAACTGCATGTTGTCTGCGCCGAGAATGGTTGGGTGTGCAGAGTAACTTACAAGGAAACAGCGATCTCCGTCTTCTTGCTCGACAAGCATATAGCTCAGTTCACTGTCGACCGAGCCGTCTTTGCGGGTGCGATTCCTGATATACTCCGGAGCGTCCACGCTGCCATGCATCAGTTTGGCCGGCTCCAGCGACTGGTATGCCTTGACTATCGCTTCTGTGAAAGCTCCGGCCAGGAAAGTGGGAATATTCGGATCGTATGCACCACTAAAGGCCTTCGAGGCAAGTCCGGGGGCAAAAGCACCTGGGCCTGAATGATTGTGGCTGGCATTGAAAAGGATATCATTTGCCGTGAGTGCAGTTTGCTCAGAGACACGGACCCGAACCAGTTCAGCTACATTCTCTGGGACGATTAGCATATCCGATCCAACAATCACAGCCTTGTCTGTGCCGTCACTGACCGCAAGCGCCTTGACAAAAATTTCATCGTGCACGCCGATAGATGGCTTGCCCTTACGATCTCCAAATCCGGCCAGGGGAGTACCTATCGGAGGTGTGATGGAGCACGATCCCCAGCCCGCTTGGAAACGGCCGATAGCAGAACTATGGGAGGAAAGCTTGCCGTGTTGCTCAATCGCAGCAAGGGCCTGTTTGTAATAAGGCTTATCCTTAAAACCGCTTTTGTATGTAGGCCAGGGCCCTATAAGAGTGACAAAGCACCCGACGACGGCAGCAAGAAAAGCCATCAGGATAAGCGGAATTCTGCGTTTGTGTATCATAAAAAACACCTTTCAAGTGAAAAAGAGAATACCAAAGAAGATCGAACAAAACAATCCCCCTGCCATATAAAACGCAGATTTTGACAAAGATAAGGTTTATAGAATGCTGTGCAATCTCGCAACGAATAAGGTAATATGAGCAATTGTGAGCCGGGTTTATTCTAAAGGTGGTAATATGAAAGGTTGGTGTGCGATGAGCATCAGTTTTATAAAAAATATATTCTTAATGTTTTCAATAAGTGTCTTATTGACACCAATGAACGTCATACATGCAGCGACCGTTGAGAAAAGTGTGAATCGTCGCCCCGTTTCCGATGGTACGCCACTAAAGAAGGTCATTGCTGCCGGTCATGCCGGCGAGAATCTGCTCGACCCAACAGCCTGGAGACCCTGGCAAGAAGGTTTTGAAAAAAAAGATAATCTCTTCATTTGTGACAACTCATCTGACGCCCAGGTCCAGCGTGGCATTTCACAGACTATCGCACTAAACCAGACAAGATCCGAACCAATTGTGGCGGTAGCCTGGAGCAAAGCTGAAGCGGTTCGCGGCGGCCGAGATAGTAACTACTCCCTTTATCTCGATCTTGTCTATTCCGACGGCAGCCCCCTCTGGGGTCAGGTTGCCCCTTTTAATGTCGGGACTCATGATTGGGAAAAAGCACAAGTTATCGTATTCCCGGAAAAGCCTGTTAAATCGGTGTCTTTTCACATGCTCTTGCGTCAACATCCCGGCAAGGCCTTGTTCCGCGATCCTGAACTGCGCGTTCTGAAGCCGCCGGCCGGTGCATGTCTATTTGATGGCGTACCTGTTTCACTATCAGATTTTACGGGTGAAGGTTTCCAGGTTCGTGATGTGGCCGCCGATTCCGATTTCGTCCGATTCGAACACCGTGCCATAGGATTGGAACTTGAGTATCGCGAGGAACAAACGGACAAAGCTACTTTCTTTGACGTAACCATCTCCGATACGACCGGCAAAGATCGAGCCATCACTTTGGTTTATACTATTCCAATACCTGCAGAAAAGTGCCGTTGGTTGCAGGATCCACGTCAAAGCCTGACTGTCGAGGCGAATCAGGAATACGTGAATGCCGGCAGCTTCTCGGCGGGAGCGAATGGCCGGTTATCTCGGTATCCGTTTGCTGCGTTGGTTAGCGGCAATCAGGGCATCGGCCTCGGTATTGACATGGACCGGCCGGCATTTTTCCGCGCCGGCTACAACGCAGAAACTAAAGAGCTGTTCATGGCATACGATATCGGGTTGGCGCCCGAGAAACCCAAGGTTCGCTTGCGTTTTTGCAAATTCACGTTCGATCCGGAATGGGGCTTTCGTGCCGCACTCGCGCAATACTACGAAATTTTCCCGGACCATTTCCGTTGCCGGACGCCTGAACAGGGACTCTGGATGCCTTTCGCCAAAATCAGCGACGTTAACGACTGGCATGACTTCGGTTTCAAGTTCAAGGAGGGCACCAATGAAACGGCATGGGACGACAAGCAAGGCATGGTTACTTTCCGTTACACAGAGCCTATGACCTGGTGGATGTCCATGCCCAAAGAGATGCCTCGCACGCTCGAAAGTGCGTTGGCCCAGGCCCGGCATCTTGCAAATGAAAAAGCGGATCCGCGGGCCAGGGCCTTATTCACCAGCGGCTTTCATGACCACACGGGGCAGTTCCCCGCCCGCCTGCAGGATACACCCTGGTGCAATGGTGCTGTTTGGAGCATAAACTCTATGCCGAAAATCAAAGGTGACGTTACGGATTTCAAGAACAAGTGGAACCCGGAACGTCGAGAAAGACTTTATGGTCCCAAAGCCAAAGGCGATTTGGACGGCGAGTATATTGATTCGAGCGAAGGGTACGTGACAGACGAACTTGACTTTAGAAGAGATCACTTCGCCACTGCTGAAACACCTCTGACCTTTTCACTTGATAGCAGAAAGCCGGCTATTTTCCGCGGCCTGATATCGTTTGAGTATGCCCGCGCCATCGCCAGAGATGTTCATGCAATGGACAAGCTCACGATGGCAAATTCCACCCCGATCCGTTTGTGCTGGCTGGCGCCGCAACTGGATGTCATGGGGACGGAAACCAATTGGAATCCGGGCGGGAAATGGCGGCCGATGTCTGATCGTGACATGCTTTACCGCCGGTCGCTGTGCAAGGGCAAGCCTTTCTGTTTCCTGATGAACACTCGTTTTGAGGAGTTTTCCCACGAACTTGTCGAGAAGTACATGAAGCGGTCGCTCGCCTACGGCATGTTCCCGGGCTTTTTCAGCCACAATGCTTCGCAGGGGCATTACTTCACCAGGCCCGAACTCTACGAACGAGATCGGACCCTCTTCAAGAAATATGTCCCCTTGTGTAAATTGGTCGCCGAGGTCGGCTGGGAGCCGGTCACGTTGGCCCATTCGAGCGATGATCGCGTCTATGTGGAAAGATTCGGCGACAAGCTCTTCACTGTGTTCAACAACAGCGATGAAAGGCGAACCATTTCCGTCACGCTGGATAGGGGTGCGCCGAAAGCTTCGCGCGAATTAATTCATGGCCGGACCATCACTTGGCGCGATCAAAGAACCGAACTAACTCTCGATGGCGAGGACATCGCATTAATCGAGATGAACTAACATGCTTTAAGTGAGACAATCATGAGGAACATATTATTCTTGATCATAGCGGCAGCGGCGTTTGCGAGTCAGGCAAGGCCGGACGAAAGGCCGTGGTCTGTTGGCTACGCCGAAGCAGACATCACGCCTGCGCCGGGACAAGTCCAGATGTCGGGTTTTGGCCGTGAGCGATATGCCCGCGGTGTGCTGGCGCCGCTGTTGACGCATGTTGTAGTCCTGCGCGACGGAGAAGACAACACGGGTGTGCTCATCACGGCTGACATTCTCGACCTCGATCACGTCATGGTTGAAGCGATTCGCCGGGCGATCCGACACAAGCATGAAATCCCGGCGGAGAATATCATGTTCGTCGCATCGCATACGCATTGGGGTCCGGCGGTCAGGTTTCGCATGAGCTTTAGTATCGGGGCTCCGAACGTGTGGTATATGGACTTGTTAGAAGATAAGATACTCGCCGGCGTTGATGCTGCACTCAAAAATCTATCTCCGGCGGCAGTCGAGTACGGCTGGATTGATTTCCGCGGCATCGGATGTAATCGCCGCCTCCCCGTAGACGGGAAGATCACCTGGGGCCCCTATAAGGAAGGCTCGTTTGACGGGCATACGCCGATCTTTCGCATCAAGCGTAGCACCGAACCGCAACAACTGTTAGTGGTCGGTCATGCCTGTCACCCGACCAGTTCGGGCACAATCCAGAAGTGGAGTCCGGATTATCCCGGTGCAATGCGCGACTGCCTGGCTGCTGAGATACCGCATACGAAAGCCGTGTTTGTCCAGGGGTGCGGGGGCGACGCCAAGGTGGTTCACGAAGATCCCGAGACCGGCAAACTTGCCTTCTCCAATTCCCCCGACCGAGCGAAGGTTGCGGGTGAGACGCTCGC
>JBARRE010000704.1:0-2740 GCA_049644065.1 Sedimentisphaerales bacterium
CCTACCAGCAGTCTTCTCGTGTCGCGGGCATCCTGCCCGCGATTCGAGGGCGGGACGCCCTCGACACGGCTGAGGCTCTGTTTGCCTGTTACCCGGTTCGGCGTCTCGAAGCGGAAGTGCTGATCGATGCTTTGTGCTGGATTTCCGGGACACGGGAAAGTTATTCGAGCCCGATTCCGGAACCGTTCACTTTTATTCCGGAAGAGAATCGGTCCATCGAGCTGGCGGACGGCAGCATAACCAGTCAGTTCCTCGAAATGTTCGGCCGGCCGTCTCGCGATACCGGCCAGGAATCCGAACGCAACAATCAGCCGACGGATGCGCAGCGGCTGCACCTGCTGAATTCGAGCCATGTTCAAGATAAAATCGAACGCAGCGCGCGGTTGAACGGCCTGGTTAAGGCCGCCAAGGGTAACCGTCAAACGCTGGCCAACATGATCTATCTGAACATTTTGTCGCGTTATCCGACGCAGGCCGAACTGGCGGCCGCACAACAATATTTTCAAACAAAGGGAATAAACCTCAGGCAGGCTGCGAACGATCTTGCCTGGGCCTTGATAAATACCAAGGAATTTCTATATAGACATTAAGGTCGATCGGAAGTCGCCGCTGCGGCCATCCGACAAATAGTGAGGAAACGGTCAAATGAAAAAGCACACAACAGACTTCATTACTCGGCGGGAAGCGCTTAAACAAGGCGTTGTCGGAGCGGCGGGACTTGCACTGACCGGTCCTTTCACCCGCCCGGTGCGGTCTGCATCGTTGAAGCCCAAAGCCAAATCGGTCATTCAGATCTGGATGTGGGGCGGACCAAGTCATCTGGACACTTTCGATCCCAAGCCGGATGCGGGCAACGATTATTGCGGCCCCTTTAAAAAGCCGATTCCCACAAATGCCGACGGCATTCGAATCGGAGAATTGCTCCCGTTGCTGGCACAGCAGGCCGACAAGTATTCCATCATCCGCAGCATGACGCATGGAAACAACAGTCACGAAACCGCGTCGTATATTGTGCAGACGGGACGCGAGCCGGGCAGGCTGGTTTATCCCAGCGTCGGAGCAGTAGTCTCGCTTTTCAAGGGCTATGATCACGGGTATAAGGGATTGATCCCGCCCTACATTGTTTTGACCCAACCTCAGGGACGTTTCTCCGAAGCGGGTTTTCTTGGGCCGCGATATAAACCTTTTGCCACCGGCGGCGATCCTAACCGTACCCCCTTCGCCGTAGAAGGAATCGTTGCAAAAGGCATTTCCGACCAGCGCCAACGCAGCAGGCGGCAGTTGCTCCATAACCTCGATTCTCTCGGTAAAGCCATGCCGGACAATCAGCAATTCGAACGACTCGATCAATGCGAAGAAAACGCGTACGGCATGATGTTCGGCGATGCCAGGAAGCTGTTCGATCTGTCGGAAGAAAAAGACGAAATCCGGGACCGCTACGGCCGAAACACGTTTGGCCAGTCCTGCCTGATAGCACGCCGGCTGGTCGAGAACGGCGTGCCCTACATTACAATCAACTACAAGGGCTGGGACACACATAAGCAGCACTTTGAAATCATGCGCCGCAATCTGCCGCAACTGGACGCCGGCATGGCGACACTTTTGCAGGACCTGGCCGACCACGGCCTGCTCGACAGCACGATCGTATGGTGGAGCGGCGAATTCGGACGAGGCCCGAAAGTCCAGTGGGGCTCGCCCTGGAATGGCGGCCGGTCGCATTACGGCAAATGCTTCTCGGCGGTAGTTGCCGGCGGAGGTTTCAAAGGAGGCCGAGTCGTCGGCGCCTCAAACGAAAATGGCACTGAAGTCGCCGACCGTCCCGTGTACCCGGCAGACCTGAACGGCAGCATGTATGCGTTGCTCGGCATCGACCCCGATGGCCCGATGCCAAATCCGCGGGGATTGGACGTAAAAGTCATGCCCGCATCGGACAAAGGCACCGGCCGACTCACGGAAATCATGTAAGCCGTGCATAGCTCTTTTTGGGACATTATTATAGTACATCCGGTTCATGAGTAGACGTCCCGTTCGAAATTGGCTTTGTTTTTTCAAATTCCTTTTCCTTATCTTGTCGCAGTACGCTGAACGCAGAACGCTAATAAATTGGCTTTGTTTTTCGTCCCCTCAAACCGAGTATAATTCTCGTATTCCCTTTTGAAACAAGCATTTATATCCATTCGGCCACGCCGCAAATTGGCTTTGTTTTTTCAATTCACCTTTCCGAAGAATCCCGGATTTAATCTCATTTTTCCCCTTTTCCCTTTTGCCTTTTTACTTTTGCACTTTACCCAAATTGGCTTTGTTTTTTCAAATTCCTTTTCGCAATACGCATCACGGAGCACTCAGAACGAAATAAATTGGCTTTGTTTTTTCAAATAGCCTTTCAACCCCCAGAAAATCTGGGGGCTAACTAAGATTGGCTTTGTTTGGCTTTGTTTGGCTTTGTTTGGCTTTGAATTGGCTTTGTTATTTCGCCACACAAAACCACAAAAATCATCATAACCCCTTTTTATATAGATATATACGTCCATTTCAGCCTTTAGTAAATTGGGTTTGTTTTTTCAAATTAGCCACGACTTGACACGAATAAACTCCGGATTTACTCTCATTTTTGGGCCTGGTTCAAGAACGCCTGATTTTGGGTAACAGTGGACGGGGAGTCATGTTTCCCACATGGTCATGGGGATTTCGTTTGGTGGTGGGCAGTGTTGAAGGACGGCCAATCAGTTTTGGCGGAATA
>JBARRE010000705.1:0-3195 GCA_049644065.1 Sedimentisphaerales bacterium
CACAAAAAACGACCGGTCGGAAATTCCTGGAGTTCGCCCGTCGTCACAAGTATAGGTGAGCAGTTTCAGATAATTACTTGCGCCGATCCCTGGGTGATTGCGTACAATCCGACCGACGGCGCGGAACTATGGCGGGCAAACTGCTTGTCAGGCGATATCGCATCGTCGCCTATTTACGCAAACGGACTGGTATTTGTCATAGAACCATATTCGAAACTGGTTGCCATAAAGCCGGACGGCAAAGGCGACGTGACCGAAACTCATATCGCCTGGATAAGCGAGGAAGGCGGGCCGGACATCTGTTCGCCTGTCAGCAATGGTGAATCGATATTCCTGCTGGCATCCGAAGGATTGCTTGAGTGTTACAATGTCTCGGACGGAAAACGGCTCTGGGAGAAGGATTTGCAGGAATATTTCCTGGCCTCGCCCAGCCTTGTCGACAACAAACTATATCTGTTGAGTGATAAAGGGGTCATGTTTATTGCCGAGGCTGAATCTGAATATAAGGAATTAGCTAAGTGCGAGCTGGACGAGAAGTGTCATGCCTCGCCGGCTTTTGCCGACGGACGCATATATATCCGGGGAGTCGAGAACCTCTACTGCATCGGGAGCAGCAATTGATGGATGAACTGGATTTGACATTTGTGGATCAGACCGTCGATGAAATCGGCGCCGGGTCTGAGAATGTGCTTGTGATATTGCAGGCTGTGCAGGGGCACTTTGGCTATCTACCCAAAGAAGCTCTTGAGCGGATTTGTGAGGTTACACAGATTACCCCGGCATCAATTGCGGGTGTTTCGACTTTCTATGACCACTTTCGACATCGTCCTGCCGGGCGTCATACAATTCGGGTTTGCATCGGTACAGCTTGCCACGTTAAAGGTGGCGGACAGATTTATGATGCTTTTAAGAGACATCTTGGAATCCCGGAAGGAGAGGATACGGATCAGCAGAAGATGTTTACCGTTGAGAAGGTAGCGTGTATAGGATGCTGTATGCTCGCCCCTGCAATTCAGATTCTCTCTCCTGCAATACAGATTGACGATATCACATACGGCCACCTGACCGGTGACCGGGTGCCGGTAGTCCTGAGTGATTTTCTCGAACAGCAAAAGGCCGGCGCTCGACAAACGGACAAGCCAGCCTTTGCAAGAGATGCAAAGCACCTTGGTGAAATCCGTACATGTCTCGATTCGAGTTGTGTTGCCGCTGGCAGTGGCAAGGTATATGAGGCATTAAGAAAGGCTGTCGAGCAAACAGGTGCAAAGGCTGTGGTCAAAAGTGTTGGTTGTTCGGGTATGTCCTACCTGGCGCCGCTTGTGGAAGTGGTTTTGGCGGGCGGAACTTCGTTTCGCTATGCGATGGTCCAGTCGGCTGATGCGAGAGCCATTGTGCTTAGACATTTCAAACCGAAACAGATTGGGCGGGAAATCAGGAATGGCATTTCCACGATACTGGATAAACTGCTTACCGACAGGGACTGGGAGCCTGTGACACGTTATTCGATAGATGTGCGCGATCAGCAGGTGGCCGGCTATCTGGACAAGCAAAAGCATATCGCAACTGAGCACTGTGGTTGCATTGACCCGGTTGACCTTGATGAATATGTGCAGAATGACGGATTCAAAGCGTTGCGGAAGTGTGTTAATGAGCTAAGCCCCCAAGAAGTTATCACCCGGATTGAGCGCAGCGGCCTTCGTGGCAGGGGTGGAGCCGGTTATCCAGCACATCTTAAATGGTCTGCCGTATCTGATAGTGGATCGAAGAAGAAATATGTCATTTGCAACGGTGATGAAGGCGATCCCGGCGCTTTCATGGACAGGATGCTGATGGAATCGTACCCGTACCGCATTATCGAAGGTATGACGATAGCGGCATATTCGGTTGGGGCCGACGAAGGTTATCTCTACATTCGAGCGGAGTATCCGCTTGCTATTAAGCGAATGAGTGAAGCGATAAGCAAATGCCAAGAGCGGGGTTTTCTTGGTGAAAATATTCTGGCGAGCAACTTCTCGCTTCGTCTGAATATTACTGCCGGGGCCGGCGCGTTTGTATGCGGCGAGGAAACGGCGCTTATGGCCAGTATAGAAGGCAGACGCGGAATGCCTCGACTGCGACCGCCATATCCGACAGAAAGCGGTCTTTGGCATAAGCCGACACTGATAAACAATGTGGAAACGTATGCGACAGTGCCGTGGATTTTGCGAAACGGCCCTGACGAGTTTGCCAAGCTTGGCACCGGCACCAGCAGGGGGACAAAGGTTTTTGCTTTGGCGGGAAAGGTTGCACGGGGAGGTCTGATTGAGGTGCCGATGGGTATTTCCACACGCCAGATTATTGAAGATATCGGCGGAGGGATTCCGGGGGGATTACAGCTAAAGGCGGTGCAGGTGGGCGGACCATCAGGGGGCTGTGTGCCTGTAGATTTGGCACACCTTCCGGTTGACTATGAGACACTTGCCGGCGTTGGGACAATGATGGGCTCCGGCGGCATGGTGGCGCTGGATGAATCAGACTGTATGGTTGACATCGCGCGGTATTTTCTGGAGTTCACGCAGAATCAGTCGTGCGGTAAATGTACTTTCTGCAGAATAGGCACCCGGCGAATGCTGGATATTCTCGAACGGTTGTGTGCCGGACAGGGAAGAAAAGGAGATATCGAAGAACTGGAGCATTTGGCAGAGATGATTAAGAAGGCAAGCCTGTGCGGACTCGGCACAACGGCTCCGAATCCGGTACTATCCACGATCAGATATTTCCGCGATGAGTACGAAGCCCACATTGAGAAACGCTGTCCGGCCGGTAAGTGTAAGGCACTGATTACCTACTCGGTGACGGATGATTGCATCGGCTGCACGCGGTGCGCTCAGCACTGCCCGGTCGACGCCATTGAAATGAAGCCGTATGAAAAGCACGAAATTGACGCCGAGATATGTATTCGCTGCGGGACGTGTAAGAATGTATGCCCGGCAGACGCTGTTGAGGTTCGCTAATCAATGCCCAGACTATCCATCGATAACCGTGAAATAGAAGTTCCCAACGGCGCAACCGTTCTTGACGCCGCCGGGAAGCTCGGAATTGACATTCCCACCATGTGTTTTATGAAAGGCTATCAGCCTTCGACCAGTTGCATGGTCTGTGTGGTCAAAGTCGATGGTAGAGATGTTCTGTTGCCGGCCTGTGGAACCCTTGCCC
>JBARRE010000706.1:0-8606 GCA_049644065.1 Sedimentisphaerales bacterium
GCGGCAAAAGTCGGCGAGCTGTTCGTAACACTCACGGGTAACAAACACGTCCTCAGGGCAGAGCACTTCCGTGCGATGAAAGACAGAGCGACAGTCGCAAACAGCGGGCATTTCGATGTCGAAATAGACATACCGGCCCTGAAAAAACTGAGCAAAAAAGTGATCCGCAATGTGCGAAACCACGTTGACGAATATACCCTCAAAAATAATAAGCGAATTTACCTTCTCGGCGAAGGGCGACTGATCAATCTCGCAGCCGCCGAGGGACATCCCGCCAGCGTGATGGACATGAGCTTTGCAACACAGGCACTGCAGGTTGAAGACTCGATAAAGAAACAAGGCAAGCTTTCTATTGCCGTCCACGACGTCCCATTGGAGATAGAACAGCAGGTAAGCACACTCAAGCTGAAATCAATGTCAATCGGCATCGACAAACTTACAGCCGAACAGGTTGCTTATCTTGCCAGCAGCGGTGAAGGGACATAACCATTGCCGATTTCTGACTTCCGATTGCCGATTTAAAATTGGAATTCGTAAATCGAAAATCGGAAATGCAGGTGAGGCTTATGGATAATAACCAGGCAGAGAAGACGCAGATATCGGTCTCGAAGTCTTTTATGGCTGTCGGTCCGACCCTGCACTACAGTCATAAAAATGTTCAGATATGCTGGCTTCTCGCTGTCGGTGCTTTTGGTATAAGCTGTCTTTTCTGGTCGAAGATATTAACCGGCTCATTTTGGTCGTTCGACGTTCAAACCATAACAACAATGCAATTCTGGCGTTTGGATCAGTCCATTACAACCGGCGTGAACATATTCGAGTACCCCTGGCAGATTCTTGTTCTGGGGTTGCTCATGGGCATCATGGCCGTAGTGCCCGTATTGATATCGCAACTGATGAGTTTCCGCTACAGCCTCATTTTCATATTGGAAGTGTTTTCCCTGGCCAACCTGCCTGGTTTTGCACTTTGTTTATTTGTCAGTTGTATCGCCGCGGCGTGCAGGCCGCTTCGTTTTCGCTCGCGCTTCATTGCGATAGCACTATGCATAGCGCCGCAGCTTTTTTACTGGGGGTACTTCGGCGCCGCCCGGGGAGTCGAACCTATCGAATGGGGATTTTCCTTTGCACCCTGGATTTGCGCCTGGCTCGATGCGTTGGTAATCGCGGGATTTGTTCTCGGTATAGGTCATTTTACGCGTTATCGACCCGGCCTGACCTGGATTTTCACGTCACTGACACTCATCATCGCTGTTGTTGTATTCGAAGTAATGATCGGCTTCGACGAGCTGGACTACCAACTTTACGTGACTAAGAACAATCCGGAGCAGGTTAGCATATTTCACGACCATAGCATCACAGAAGCATTGGACGCAACAACAAGAGATCCCGCTACAAAGAAATACCTGGAAGAATCCTTTTACCTCACCGATCAAATAGCACGGCGAGCGGAACTCAAAAGGGAAATACAGGAACAGTTACGCTACGACTTCTGGCCGGGCTGGTTCATAGTGCCGGAAGAGCTAAGGTACCGGGAGAAGAAAGAATGGCTGCTCAAACAGTACGATTCGTTTATCAGTCAACGCCCCAATAGTCGCCGGATGCCGATAGCCCTGTACTACAAGGCCCTGCTGAACGAATTAAGCCCGGACACGAAAATGCTTGGGCGGGAGGAAGTGTTGCACTTCTACAGTGATTATCCGCATGAAAAGACACGGCAGACATGGTGGGAGCTGTACCGGGATTTCGGGAGCAGCCCGGAATCACTCGAAGCACGATGGCGAATTGCAAAGCATCGGGCCGGCCAACAAATGTTCGAGGAGGCCGAGAGACTTCTCGCCGAGGCCCAGACAATGCTGGCCGCCGAGAAATTGAAACGCCTTGAAGCGGAACAAGCACCCTCCGGCAAACTTTTCGGCCTGTTTCGTCCGCCGGCCGATTCGGTAATGACAGTACCCAAGTTAAACGAGCTGCAACGAAGACTCAGCCAATTGCAGGTCCTTGTCAGCTCGCAAAATCGAACCAAAGAGCCGGGATCAGTCGAGCGGCTGGCGAAATTTGTTATGCTGAATCCTCATGCCTCCGATTACGCCCAGCATCTTGACGGACTTCTCGAACAAACAGAAGATGGAGACCGGCTTCGTGATAATATCCTGCTGGCCCAGGCAAAACTTGTCGCCGACGAACAGCTTCGGACAGAAAAAATCAGCGAGATACACAAAGAATACGGCCAGACCGACGGGGGGACCATGGCGCTGTATGAACTCGGCCTGTTGAAGATTAGTCTGTGGCGACAGCAGTATGAATCAAACACAGAGCTGAAGAAAAAGTATCTGGAAGAAGCAAGAGCGACTCTGACGAGTTTTATCAGTTTGTATCCTAATAACTTCTGCGCAGAGCAAGTCAAAAAAAACCTGGCGGACCTGCCTGGGAATTGACGATCGTTTTGAACGTCTTTTCCAATGATCGACCGCCCGGAATCCTCTACCAGCGGGATTTAAGTTGACTTCTCCTCGAAAATTGTTAATATGGATAAGGCTGGAGGCGTTTTTTGCTGTGAATCAGATAACAACAGCCGTGGCGAACGTTGATTCCAATTTGCAGCCGGACTTTCAAACTTCGCCATAGATGAATTTTAATACTAAGGCTGAACCGAATGCTCTGTTTAGGGATTTAGATAGATGAGTGCCGTCAATAAACATATTTCCCGCTACGGAGACGCTCGGAAAATTCTACTGATAGGCGATGTCGGCAGGGCCTTTTTGGATGCCAATGCCGCCACGGAAACTAACAGTGAAATCTGCGCCGGTATGCCGGAAGCGATAGATATCGCAGCGAGAAAAAACTTTGCCGCAATCGCAATTGTAATGTCCGGAATCTCGGCCAAATTAAGCTCCGACCTTAAAGCTCTAAGGGACAACTGCGATGCGAAAATCATTCTCCTGGCACAAATGTATGAGGAGCCGATAGCGATACATCTGGTCAACTCGACTTACAACGGGTCAAGCCTTGCCGACGATTATCTTATCTGTCCCGTCCGGCCGGATAAGTTCTACGAATCCATTATGACTAACGGTGACCGCGGCAAGGCCGAGACCGCCCCTTCGGTCGCTGTCGACACAACGACGGAAACGAGAATAAGATACCTCGAACGACTGGCCACAGAGGACGATCTAACGGGCCTTAAGAACAGAAGATATATCTGGGAATTCTTCCGGCAGATTATCGAGTACGCAAAAAAAGAGGACGGGCGAGTAACTCTGCTCGTTTTCGATATCGACGACCTCAAAAAGTACAATGATATTTACGGCCATCACGCAGGCGACGAGATTTTGAAACAAGCCGCAGTTCTAATGCGCCGCAGTTGTCGGGGCCACGACGTTGTCGGCAGAGTCGGCGGCGATGAATTTGCCGTTATCTTCTGGGACGACCCCCAACAAGAACGCGCGGCCGCTCCTTCCAAGAGCGAAGAGCGACGTTCGTCTCACGCCGACCATCCCGCCGAAGCAATCATCATAGCAAATCGCTTTGTAAAAGAACTGGGCAATGCCGAAATGTCTACTTTTGGCGGATTGGGCCCGGGGGGCAAGGGAGTGCTGACCATCAGCGGCGGCCTGGCAAGCTACCCCCGTGACGGCCGGACAATAGAGGAACTCTTTCAACAGGCCGACAAGGCCCTGCTGGAAGCCAAACGCAGCGGAAAAAACAGAATCTACCTCGTCGGCAAGCCCCAAAACGACATTACCGATATAGATTAGGGCTTATCCGAATAATAGCTAAATCCTACAAATGCTGAATGAGCCGGTTTTAAAAGATTGAGAGGATCCGCGAATTAGAGATCGGCGTTATGAAATCGTACGGTGCGATGTTTCGCACTGCTTGCCTTTCCATTCTCTGGTAACAGCTTCAGGAATGTAAGAGGAAATAGATAAACGTCCCTGGTTTATCTCCCTGGTTTATCGATTTCGTCCTTTGTTCCGTCGAAACTTACGATAAACATATTGCTAGTGCCGTTGTTGACGCCAAAGAAGTCTGCATGCGTCCAGCCTGCAAGATAGACGTTATTGGCACTATCAATAGCCGCAACTCGGCCGCAGGTACCTCCCCGGGAGCTGTTCTTACGGAATTCCTGTGTCCATATCAGCTTGCCTTCCGATGAATAGCGACGACAGTATGCCTGGCATTTACTATTTATCGGAATCTGACACCCGGCTATAAGTATGTCACCTGATCCGTCTGTAAACCTGGCCATATCCCAGGTCCCATCCCAACCGGCCGGACCGAATTGGCGGGCCCATAACATCTTTCCTTTTTTTGATATACTGACGAGGCATGAATCCAGGTCCCTGCGTTGCGGACTTCTGGAGCCAACATTGCCATTAGTTCTGCATCCCAGGTACAGATGGCCGAGTTCACCTATCTCCATAGACATGGCACTGTCAAAGGCATTCGTGCCGTACTGGTGTAGCCAGAGACGTTTGCCTGTCCGGTCGTATCTTGCGACCACAAAATCCCCCTGACCATTGTTCACTCTGGCTATGTTGCCAGATGTGTCGCCGCAGATGTAAACGTCGTTGTTATCACCCACCCGGATATTCCCGGCTCTTTCACGCGCGGCCGTGCCTATCTGGTCCCGCCACAGTAATGTCCCATGTTTGTCGTATGCGGCAATGAACATATCGGCCGCGCCCTTATTAGGCTTGGCAAAATCTCCATACGTATAGCCCGAGATATACAGGTTTCCCTCGGTGTCAAAGTCCAGACCGGTGCAGACGTCATGTTCGACTGTTCCCACCAGTCGTATCCATAACTGGTTGCCGGCCTTATCGTACATGGCATAGAATCCGTCATATTTGCCTTTTGTTTGCCGCTCGTCTGTGCTGCTTACATGTCCAAAGACATAAATGTTCCCGTTATCATCCGGGGTTAAACCCAGGGGGTCCTCAATTCCCGGATCGAACTGCCTGCTCCATAACTGTTCGCCCTCTTGGTTATACTTGAGAAGAAATAAATTCTTAGACGTGGTGGACCCGGAAGCATCCTTGGATTCCCTTTTGAGAACGAAGTAAATGCCGCCGTCGCTACCGGCTACCGCAGCTCGGGGGACATCGTCTGTGTCAGCTATAGTCTGATGCCCCCATCGTACCGTTTGAGTATTCACGCCCACTGCCGCACTCGTTAGATAGAGTGAGAAAACTATCAAAAATATGCTTCTATTCATGACAAATCTCCAATAGTGTGTTTTCTTATTCATTAAATACATACATCTACATAATATATCCCGATATCTGGTGGGAGGGTTTGCTTTTTTTTTAGAAAAGTGAAAAAAGTCAAATATTCTCATATTCCGTTACGAAAAAGCTTGTTTCCGAGGCAATAAAGCTGAAAAACAGAATCTACCTCGTAGGCAAACCACAAAACAACATTACCGAAATAGATTAGAACTCATCCGAATAAAGGTCTGATGCATCTGTTCGCATAGCCATACGCGAAATAAGAACGAATGTCCCTAAATCTCAGGGACTTGGGAACAGCAATCCAGGCGTTCTCTCCAAAATGTGCTATTCCCGGCCAACAGGAGGAAACAGACACTTATGGCATAGGGAATGCAGAGAAGACTGCAAAAGAAAATCGACATGCGAAACAGTTCCATAGTGCTTTGTAGCTGTATGGAGCGGCTCAAGATATATTGTGTCGTGCTAAGGGCCAGGATAGGCACACAGCCAATGAACAGGCACCAGCCTGTGTACCAGAGCATAAAGCGTTTGGGTGATGTCAGTTTGTGAATCGCAAGACGAGAGACTGAGTGGCCCATCCAGAAAATACACACGCACACACAATAGAGGAGGGGATACATAGTTCCGGGTAAAAATATCCATGGACTCAACCATGCTGCGATACATCCCAATCCCACTAGAGTCACGAGCAACAACATAAATCGGACAAAGGCGAAACGTGTTCTAATCCAATGCGACACACACAACATTATAGCCCAGCTCACAGCCAGAAACTGCAAAGCTTCGCTCATGACTGAACAGAATTTTATGTGCAAATGGAATAGAAAGAATCGACTCAAGCCATATTCTATCGCCTGGAGAAACACACAAATGCCAACTGTCACAAAAAACAGACTCCAGGCATGATGAGTTCGATTGGCCGGACACAGGATCAGCAATCCAAGGAGTACAAGCCACAGAAACGCGCCTCGCCCCGCATCGGATAAAGGCATCTTTACAGTGGCAGTCTCGCCCTGCTTTGGACCAAACCCGCCAATATCCTGGCGCGGTACGATTCGAAGGGTACCCACTGCATACCACGGTACTCGCCACGAGTACCCTTCGCAACTGCTTCAGCCGTAGCCAAAGCGCCTGGATGCGATCTTGATCGGCCCCTTATACACATCAAACGAGGGCCTGTTTTTCCAGTTGTAGAATTGATACTGTTCTTCGCCCAGGCCTTGAAGTCCATAGGCAAGTTGCAGGTGGTTTTTATGCCTGTTCACTGTAATCGTGTTGGTCAGGGGCGTTCCCACGGCCAGCGATGTTGTGCTGCCGGATCGCACTGTTATGATCCTGTCATCGGTCATGAATCGAGGGTAGCCATTGAAATTAGGATCATCCTTCAACAGGCATGAATCTATATGATAGTCCCCTTCAGGTATGATCGCGTTGGTATCTGAAGGATTCAGCAGGACCAGACACTGTTCATTGCGGAGGCTCAACGACTCAACACCTTGTGCCTCGATTTGGATCGTACCAAGATCGCCGGTAACTTCAGTAAAAGCTGCGTTCAGGAGCACGGAGCCTTGTTCGTCCTGAAATACACAACTCAGATCATAGGTATGCCCGGCCAATACGATCCGTTTGGCAGCATTGCACCGACTGGCCCATATCAGCCTTCTACCATCCGATGTGATTTCAAACAGAGACATCAGGTCATTGCTGTCAAAAACACCATTGAGATTGTCGATGACCTGCATACTCCACCGACGTCCTGCCAACTCAAATTGCCCGGACCAGGCCGATCGTACGATAAACCATCCGGAGCATCCATGCTCGTACGTATAGAGTGTGAGTGTATAGGGGATAGTCAGGCCCTGCCGTACTGTATTGACCTGAATCTCTTTGAACACAACATGGCCGTCATAAATGCTTTTATAGCTGACTGGCGGATTCGCTACAAAATCCTGATCATGATCCAGATCCAGGAGCAGTTCATTGTCCGTGATATTGCGTATGAAACCGGTTGGAGGTACTGTGGGAATGATCCCCCGAGCGGTCTCATTCTGGCCAAAATCAGGCTCTCTCTCAAATGGCGGCAAAGCATTGACAAACCGATAATCAAAATCAATGCGCAATCCTGCACGAGGCCAAACTACTGGTTTGAGTTGTACAGAACGAACAATCGCATTTTGGGCCCATAACGGCATGGCCCATGTCAGCACAAACAAAAGAAAAATACGTTTATCAACCATAATGCATTCCGACTCGGAATAATATCCTTAGATTCTACAATAAGACGCTCTGCTTTTGTAAAAGTTAATCATTTTTCTGGCAATTTAGTGCGTTTCTTTGAAGTTGGGGAAATGAAACAGGTAAGTGCTAATTCGCTCTAAGAACGCCGTATCACGGAGATTTTTTCAGAATTCGCTTGATTTTCGGCCTTGAATTTAGTATAATACCAAACTAAATGATTATTGATTAATGATGGTTGATTAATGTTAGATGACAGAAGTGAAAGCACAAAGGAAAAGGCTTTATTATTGATTATTTACTATTGACGATTGACTATTTTAATCTGCGGTTATCTGCGGTTATCTGCGGTTTAAGAAAATGACTATTATCTTTATTCGTAGCTAATTTGAAAAAACAAAGCCAATTTTCAAAGAGGTCAAATGAACGCAAAGTTTAGTATAGAAAGGAATTATGGCAAATAATCGCGATTGGACACCTGGTGAAAACAAACCCAATCAAAGCCAATCTTAGGAAAGGCAAAAGTAAAAAGGCAAAAGGGAAAAATGATAGTAAAACCTGCTGTTTACCGAGATAGCGATTTGAAAAAACAAAGCCAATGTTAAAATGGGCGAAATGGCGTTAATTCAGTAATAGTAAAGATTTATGGAGAATTTAGTGATTTTGAGTGGTTTTGGGCGACGAAAAACAAACCCAATTCAAAGCCAATCAAAGCCAATCTACAACGAATATAAATAATAATTGACCGCCCCGCTATGAGCAGATAGAATCTCGAATGATTCGGAAAACTATTCTTCGAAATTCAATCGAGAAAGGGTATTGAAACATGTCAACGAACAGCCTTAAAAAAGTATCAATCGCAGCAGGAGCTGCCGGCGTAATGGCACAAACGGCCCCTACCGCCCAGGCTCAAGGGGTAGATGAGCTTCTCGCCGGGATCAAATCCGACAGCGATGAAGAACGCACAGAAGCCTGGCAAGGTGCCGGCGAGGTTGGCGCCCCGGCGGTCAAACCTCTGGCGAAAGTTATGACCGACGACAATCTTGAAGTCGCCCGGGCGGCAAGGAGGGCATTGTGGCAAATCGTACGATACACCGGCCGGCCCAAAGCCAATAAAGAGAGAAGGGCCGTAGAGAC
>JBARRE010000707.1:0-11098 GCA_049644065.1 Sedimentisphaerales bacterium
GATCTGGCAAGAGCACAGGCCGAGGCGGAAAAACGCCGCGCAATGGCATTCGCACGCGAGCAGGAAATGCGGGCACTCGTAGTTGAAAATGAAGCAAAAGTGCCATTGGCTATGGCTGAGGCCTTCAGGAAGGGCAATCTCGGTGTGATGGACTATTATAAAATGAAGAACGTTATGGCTGATACCTCGATGCGAGCTTCCATTGCAAAGCCCAAGAAGAAAGAATAGGCTCGATGATTCATGCTCTAACACTTGATTCAGTATGATCTCTATGGCCGAGAGTAAAGCGTATGAGTGAGCTTTTAGCACAAATAATTCTGGCAGGCCGAAGCGATGACGCTGAAAACTGGATGAGCATCCTGGTCTTCGTAGTACTGGCGGTATTCTGGGCAATTGGCGGCATTGTAAAAGCGAAGGCGAACAAGGCCGGGGGCCGGGACGAACAATTGCCTGGTAAACCTGTCCGTAAACCACCGTTACACAGCAGGGAGGCACGGGAACAAATGCTAACACAGCTACAACGTCCTGCCGACTCTGCACAAGGCCAAAGCCAACAGCCTCGCCCCGCTGCACAACAACCGCGAATGAAGTTTGCCGACCTCCAGGCTGCTGTCCGAAAATTTGCTGTCGAAGCCGAACAGGCTTTCCAGCCTCAATCCGGCAAAAAGACGCCGGAACTCAAACCGGTATTAACGGAGCCACAAATTAAGACAGAGAGAGTGGAACTCACGGAGCCAATAGGCAAAACTGTCAAAGGAATGCAAGATAAGCGAGCTTCTGAACCGGAACAAATGCCCGATTCGGAATATCTTTCCGAACTTCTATTGGATTATGCTGATCCTGAAGAGCTAAGAAGGGCGATCCTGCATTACGAAATCCTCGGCAAGCCTTTGTCACTGCGAGATTTGCCCTGACTTCTTATCGGACTTTGAGCTTCCTCTATTATAGCACTCGCCAACGAATTAAACTCGATCAACCGCTGGTGTGTTGGTGTATTGGCGATGTTTAAACGTTTAGAATTTCGGCAGTTCCTGCCGCCCGGCGTGCATGGTAGTTTGTCAACTTCGATTAGGTAGGTTGGAAGGGTGGCAGCCTCAAGCGCCAGTCCCTTGGGGGCGCCTTATGGCGCTTTGGGATGGTTTCTCCTGTATTCACCATCCCCAAAGCTTTTAGCTTTGAGGCTGCCACCCAACTGCGGGAATGACAACTTACAGATTTAAGCTTGAAAGACTAATAGTCCTTTCCGTTCGAAACCGGATTCCTCCACTGCGCGATGCTGCGCATCGCTCCGGTCGGAATGACAATGGGGCATTTTGTGCGATGGGCACTTAACCTATGTCATTTCAAGCGAATGGTATCCCTCACCATGTCACCCCTGCATAAGCAGGGCGCCGGAGCGAAAAAGCTGGATTCCCGCTTTCAATAACCGTATGGAGCAAGAACTAATCCAAAGACCTTTTTCTGTAAAACCGGCAATATATTGAATAACTGCCGAAAACCGAACATTAGAAAAACACCATTACCAAGGCCCGATAATGATTGTTATGTTTCATTCGACTCTGGTTCTCGGGCTACAATCGTGTTTTTGTATTTGGGACTCTTCCGGCGTCTTTTGCCGGTTTACGGTCAAAATTGATTTTCGGCGCTAATTGCCTGATTTGCTATGTCTGTGAGATTATCCCACATGGCAGTCGCCCTATCCAGCAGGCCCAGGTTCTGCAAAACGATTGAGATATTGACCGTTGCATCGGGGCATGCGAAATTACTCTCAAGATGATGCTCAAGGTTAATTAAGGACGATGCAAATTTTACCCTGTCGCAATATAACAAGGCAGTCTGATAGTGTAGTTGCAGCGTGTCCTTATCGAGACATTCAGAACAGGTCAAATGATCAAGCGCCTCGGTTTTGCGATCTGCCTCCAACAGACAGACGGCTAATTTGCTTTTGGCTCTTGTGTAAGCCGGATTGATTTCTAAAGCCGTTTGGAATGACTCAATCGCTTCGGTCACCCTTCCAACGTTCATCATCAGTACACCGAGCCTGTAATGCAAATCCGGATTTTGAGGGCGATGATTAATTTGTTGACGGTGTGCGACAATCACAGCTTCCGTCAGGCTGTTATAATCCTCTTTGTAATCATACAGCATATTTTCTTTAAGACCGGCCTTGAATCGCAAAGTGGCTGTCTCATTGAACAATAATGAACTATTCGGCTGAATCGCCGCCGCCAGCGATAAAGTGCCCAGAGCGTCTGAGGTATTGCCGGATGATTTCTGAGCAATTGCCAGGCCAATGTAGGCTTCGACGATGTTGTCATTGATTTCGACCGCCCTGTTGAACTGTTGTGCGGCAAGATGCTCCTGTTCCATCTGCAGGTATTGTGTCCCAAGTTTTATCGTAGCTTCGAGGAAATCCGGGCAGATACGAAGGGCTTCTTCGTATCGCGAGACGGCATCCGCTGTGGCGCCAATCATGCGAAGAACGTCCCCATGCCTCATAAGTAAATCGGGTTTGTCCGGCTGGGCCTGCAACAGGTCCTCAATACACTCCAGAGCATCGTAAAGCTGGCCCTCGGCGATTAGCTGGTCTATATTCTCATCCTGGGCCTGAAAATTGTCCGGATGGATCAGAATCGCCGTGTTAAATGTTTCGACAGCCTGCATATGCCGGCCTGTAACAATATACAGATGCCCAAGCGTAATCAGCGCCGAGATATCATCGGGGTATTCATCCTTCAGTAGCTCATACTGCTGGATGGCTTTTTCGAGTTGACCATTCTTAAAGTAGATGGCAGCCAGCCGCTGAGCGGGAAGCTGCAAATAGTTTTTGAACTTCAGGCAGTCCTGATAAAACTCCACAGCCTGAGACTCTTTGCCAAGCCGCTCATAACAATGCCCGAGGGCATAGAGAGCCATCGTATTGTTTGGTTGGCGAAGATAGACTGAGTTTAGTTCTTTGATTGCTTCAGGTAATTGGCTGTTATGCAAACAAATCGCTGCCGCTGCAAGCCGGCCGTGTGTACAGGAAGGATTTTCAAACAGATACATCCGTAGATGCTCGGTAGCCGCATCAAGCTTCATATCGCTCATCAGATCTATCGTCTTGTGCATCTGCTGGTATCGAGGTGATTCGTTATCCTCTGCCGGAAATCCGACGACGTTTAACCAGTGCCATATCAAATCAGCAGTATCGACAGTTATCGCCCTGCCGAGAATTTCCAGTAATCGACTCATACACCACCCGCATCCAGTTTTCGTTCTTTGGTTTGCAATACTGATTGTGGATTTGAATCTCCACCCGCCTCCAATCACAAATAAAGTATCGACAATAGACAAGGGCGGATTAAGCCTGGATTCGGCAATTAATCACTTGACGTGCAATTTTGCTTTTTCGTTGTGGGGATTGTGTGTTCTGTGCGGATTGTTACGATTTTAGAAGCGAATTATCGGGTTCAGATTTTGCCATTTGTGCCTGTTTTTCTATCTCGCTTAAATATGCCAGTGTGCGTTCGAGCTTATCGGTCAGGTGTTTCAATTTCAGCATGGTTTTTACACGGGTCAAAAGCTCCAGCTTATTCACGGGCTTGCTTAGAAAGTCGTCCGTACCCGAATCGATGCCGCGTTCGATGTCGCCGAATTCGTTTAATGCCGTAACCATAATGACGGGTATATCGCTGGTTTTGGGGTCGTTTTTGATTCTTCTGCAGACCTCAAAGCCGCTCATCTTAGGCATCATCACATCCAGCAGAATCAAATCGGGAGGATCTTTAGCGAGAATTTCCAATGCCTCCGGCCCATCGTTCGCGGGGATCGCCCGGCAGTCCACATCCTCAAGATATGCCTGCAGCAATTCACGATTCTGCTGATTGTCATCGACCACCAACACTACAGGTGTCGTCTTATGCTTTTTTTCGGTTTTAGCCTTGCTCATATAAAAATGCTCCTTTTCGAATCGGAAAAGCGATTTTCGTCATCAAAATATATTTCATCTGCGTTTTGGATTAAGTTCGGCCCGCTATTTCTCCAGTGCGCGTAAAACAGCCGTACAAAAAGCGGGCAAATCATCCGGCTTGCGTGCCGTAATCAAGTTGCCGTCGACTACACATTCGTCATCTACGTACTCGGCGCCGGCGTTAATAATATCGTCTTTAATCGCCATGAAACAAGTCGCCTTTTTGCCCTTATAAATCTTTGTGCTGCACAATAGCCATCCACCGTGGCAAATGGCCGCTATCACCCTGCCGGAATCTACCATATCATTTGCAAACTTTATGACATCATCGCTTCTTCGCATAAAATCCGGTGCGAATCCGCCCGGCACAAGCATACAGTCATAATCGCCGGCGTCCGCTTGTGCCGCTGCAATCTCAGAGACGCACGGATAGCCTTCTTTCGAATGATATTCTTTTTTTGCCTCGGCCGCAATCAAATTGATTTGAAGGCCCGCCTCCAAAAACCGATAGTACGGATACCAGACCTCGAGAACCTGATACATTTCGTCTACTAAAATAGCTATTTTTTTTACTGCCATATTTTCGCTACTCCTTATTTACTGTTTCAGTGCCCTGCTGGAGCCAGGCAAGATTGAAGACGTAGTACTGTTTGCTGCTAATCAAGTGGATGAGGCCGTCGGGAGTCTGGGTCGCCGCCAGGTATCCTCTCGGTTCGGCATGGGTCGGGTCCATGATGAACCTGCCGGTATTGCCGCCGCCGTCGAGGTCCCTTGCGGGTCCGCCGTCGGTGAGCAGCCTTTTTACCGGCCAGGTTTTGCCTTCATCGAACGACAGCGCTGCAAACATGCCGAAGACCCGGCGTTCCCTGCCGGCGGAATCTTTAAGCTTCATGCCCGTATTACGGTTCGTGAAACTCACCAACAGGATTGGCCCTTCCAGCAGGCGTCTGAGGATGAGTCTTTGCCCGCTGCCGAGCGGCGGGAACTCGCTGGCCGAATATATCCAGTTTACGCCCATATCTTTCGATATACTCATCGGCATCCGGCCTTCGATATTGTTGCCACGTCCAAATGCCATCAGGCTGCCGTCCTTGAGCTGCATCACGCCGGCGTGAATCCCTGCGACCCAGGCGCCGGTCTCACCGGTAGTAAACTTAGGCATCGGTCTGCCAACTCCGGCATCTTTCCACGTCTCGCCGCCGTCACGGCTGATGTGCACGGCCGTCCCGCCGTTGCCACCTGTCACTGCATCGCAAGGTAAGGCAAGGTAGCCCTCGCGCGTTCGAAAGACCGACTCGACGGGCATGTGTCGCAGGCCGTGCTCGGGATTGATCAATCGAGCCTTCGACCACGTGGCGCCGTTATCGGTCGAAAGCCGCATCACAGTAGCGAGATTCCCCCACGTGGCCGCCGCCGAGAGACCGTTAAAGTGATAGATCGTATCCCGACCATCAAACCAGAAAGCCGGAGCGTGGTCATTGCGGTCCGGCGCATCCCAGAATGCCGAGGCCGGCTCCCACTGCTCGACTCCGTATCGCAGGCGACTCGCCAGGATGGTTAATTCACGCCCTGGTTCGTCCCTGCACGAATACCAAATAGCCAGAAGATCGCCATTGGGGCAATCGACCAGTGCCGGATCGTGGTTGTGCTCCGAGTACATCGGGCCGTCGGAGTCCGGCGGAATTTTGACATATTCGACAGGCCCCTTGAAGTAGGGCTTGGTCGGATCGGGACGGCTCTCCCAGTCGGGCCGATTCTCCTGGTCCACGTTGCGTGCGTACAATGCCGGCTCAGGAATCGCAAGCGGCTCGGTCCTGGGCATCTCGCCGATGACCACGCGGAAGCCTATCAACCAGCTTTTGTCGTCCGGAAGTGCCCCAAGCCGGTTCGCCGAGCGCAGGAAAGATATCTGCGTACCGTGACTGCCGCCCCGCGTAACCTTAAAATCACCACCGGTACGCCCTACCGGATCAGTCTGCTCGGATTGTTCGTATGGACCGTACCAGTCACAGCACCATTCTTCCACATTGCCGTGCATGTCGAAAAGCCCCCACGGATTCGCCTCAGTCTGACCTACGGTCAGCGGCACCGGCTCAGCACCCTTGCGGCGACGTGCCGGATCGGGAAACCAGCTCATCCGAGCGTTCTTGTGAAAATCTTCCGGCAAGGTATCGCCAGTGTGGTAGGCCGTCTTCGTGCCGGCCCGGCAGACATACTCCCACTCGGCCTCGGTCGGCAGACGGTAAGGCTTGCCTTCCTTCTTCGAGAGCCATTTGCAGAACTCGACCGCCTCGTGCCAACTCACAAAAACGACCGCCTCGTCGTCGCGTTCGGAGAAGCCGAGTTTACCGCGAAGCGCGCGGTGTTCGGAATCGAATTGCTCGTACTGGGCGTTCGTGACCTCAGTCGCGGAGATGTCGAAAGATTCAGTGATGCGCACAGTGTGGGCGGGCCGCTCGTCCCAATCGCCGCCTTTATCCTGTCCCATCAGGAATGATCCCGGCCGGATTCGAACAAATTTCATGCCAACGGAATTGACGAACGTATCAGCCGCCTGTGCTGAATGCGAACATACTGTGACATCCAGGGGACACAGTCCTGTCACAAGACAGATTACCAGTATTGCCGTCCATTTGCATTTTATCATTGTATTACCTTTCAAGTTACCTGGTTGCTGTTATTTTCGATAAACTGGCGGATTTGCGGCTTGATATATATTTGCTCAACATCCACCACTTTCGGCACCGCCTCGGCACATATTGCCGCTGAGACAACGGATGGAGCCTGTGTATCGACAAAAAAGATAGGTTCACTCTTGATCGTGCAAAGTCCCCCGCCGCTACCACCAAGCGGCTCGTTGCGGATTGTCACGCCGTTTGCCTCCAAAAGCGCCAAAAGCTCGTCTAAAATACTCTGCTCGTTCATTGCACCCGTGTCATTTTACATAGTTCAAGGTTCAAGAAAAAACACATCAAAAGTCGATATACCTCATTAGGTATCTAATTTTATAGCAGGAACAGAAAATTGGCAAGTATTACGGAAAAACGCCTGTCGCTGCACAAACGTGTAGAGGTCCAGAAATATCAAAATGAGGCCTTAAAATCTCAGCTCGTCGGGCTCCAGCATCTGGCCAATATAGGCACTGTAAGCCATATGATAGCCCACGAGATGAATAACCTGCTGACCCCTTTGAAAAGCTATGCTACGTTCGCATTAGACAACCCTGATGACAGAGCGCTGACGGAAAAAGCTCTTCAAAAGGTAGCCAAAAACTGCGGGCGCGCCGCGAAGATCATGGAAAGTATGCTCGCTCTGGTGAGCGGCGAAACGCAGGAAAAGCATAACGCCCGGCTGCTTGATTTGATCGACGAGATTTTCACCTGTCTTTGCCGGGATTTTGCCAAGGACGGGATTACTGTAGAAATCCAAATTCCCGACGACCTGACTATATGGGTTGTACCCGTTCAGATACAGCAGGTTTTAATGAACCTGATTCTCAACGCCCGCGATGCGATGCTGCGACGCGGCGGAGTTTTGACTATCAGGGCCGCCGAGACGGTCGATACCGTTATGATCGAAGTAGCCGACACGGGCGAAGGGATTGACCCGGCCGATTTGACAAATATCTTTGAGACGTTCTTCACCACCAAAATGGGTAAGGACTCGCCGGCCGAATATTCCGGGGCGGGCATCGGGCTGGCATTTTGCAAAATGATTATCAATGGACATGAAGGCCGCATTTCGGTAGAATCCAAACCTGGTCATGGTAGCACGTTTAAGATCGCTTTGCCTAAAACCACAGTCGGATAGTTGCTGATGGCGGCCCTGGTGCCCAAAATTATTTTGATGCTGATACTTCTTGCCGGTTCCGCATTTTTCTCGGGAGCAGAAACGGCCTTTTTCAATCTGTCACATAGACAAGTTAAGCTGCTTGAGGGATCCAAGCACAGACTTCAGAAGCTGGCTGCACGGCTTTTGAAAAAACCGGGGCAATTGCTCAATTGCTTCTTGTTCGGAAATATGACGGTGAATGTTTTGTTTTATGCCGTCGCCAGCGTTATAACGATCCGCCTTAAAGATCAAAGCAGCCTGGCTGCTACGTTAACCGCCCTGCTGAGCTTTGCCGGGCTGGTTCTCTTCGGCGAGATCCTGCCGAAATCTTTGGCCTACGCAAATTCAAAGTCTTTAAGTGTCGCCGCCGCCCTACCGGCCTTTCTATGTCTTCAAATCTTTGCGCCTCTTGAATTCATTTTTAAAGTGTTCATCCTGGAGCCATCCCTCCGGCTTCTTTTGGGACCCACCAGAAAACCCAAAACGATCGGTGTCGGTGAATTTAAATCATTGATTGAGGTCACCCGAAAGCAGGGATTGATTACCGCCGACGAGAACAGGCTCTTTACTGAAATAATCGAGCTTGGTTTTCTTAAGGTCCGGCACGTAATGCGGCCGCGAGTAGACATGATTGCCTGTGCCGTGACCGATTCGAGCAAAGTCGCCCGCCAGAAGATGGAAAAACATCATCTAATAAGACTTCCTGTTTATGCCCGCACAATCGATAATATCATCGGCCTGGTCCACCTCCGGCAGATTCTGCTCCGTGGTGAAGTTGCGCTGGACAAAATTGTCCAGGAGGTCAATTTTGTGCCGGAACAAAAAACAGTCGAATCGCTGCTGGAATTTTTCCGCAGGAGCAAAACCGACATGGCAATCGTTGTCGATGAATACGGCGGTATCGCCGGTTCGGTGCGGCTCGAAGATATCGCCGAAGAACTGCTCGGCCAGATCGAACCGACAAGCCAAACCGAACCGATCGAACAGACAGGGCCTTTTGAATATCGACTGTCGGGTAACGTTGCCATTCACGACTGGGTCGATGTATTAGGTATAGATTTAGCGGAAACCCGCATGGTGACAATCGGCGGGCTGGTCACCGCCCTTCTCGGAAAAATACCCAAGAGCGGCGACGTGGCCTATTTGAAAAACCTGAAGTTTGCCGTCGAAAAAGTACAAAAGCATCGAATAGAAACCCTTACATTAACCTTTGAGCCTTTCCAAAGCGATAGTCAATAAAATGACCCTGGTACTGTTAATCACTTTATTCATAATTCTCGGCGGTTTGTTTTCCGGTGCTGAGACCGGTCTGTACCAGCTTAGCCGGCTTCGCCTGCGGCTGGGTGTTGAAAAGAAACACCTGCCTTTTGTCATACTCGGCAGATGTTTGCATGACAGCTCCGGTCTGCTCCTGTCAATGCTTATCGGCACTAATCTTGCCAACTATTTTATCACAAGCATTGTTACTGGAATGTTTTTGGTCGAAGTCGGCAATGAACATAAAGCTGAGTTTTTTGCGACCCTTGTGACCGTACCGATTTTGTTTGTTTTTTCCGAGTTGATCCCCAAGAATATTTTTCTCTATCGCGCGGATTTTGTCATGCCATACCTCTCGCCGCTCTTATACGCATTTCACAAGCTTTTGAGCTGGTGCGGCGTGGTACCTCTGCTAAGACTTATATCGAGTCTCTTTACCCAACTGGCGGGACCAACTGCTTCTTCCAAAACTGTAATAACATCCGCACAAAGACACAAAGTGCAGGCGATTCTACAAGACACGCACGAAGAAGGTTTTCTAAGTCCTGTGCAGAGCGACATCATTAATCGTCTGGTCGGTATCTCACACGTTCATATAGGCTCGGTAATGATCCCGATCCACAATGTCGAGATGGTTGATGTCAATTCCGATGATTCAGCGTTATTGAACAAATTGAAAAAGTGTGCTTTTACACGGCTGCCGGTCACCGAAGGCCGGGACGGAAACATCATCGGTTTTATCGGTATCTACGAAGCATTAAGCTCATCGGAAAAGTTTGCCGACCTGTGCGGTTTCATTAAACCGATCCGAAAACTCGACGCCGACATGACTGTTATAGATGCCATGAACATCATGCAGAAGGAAAATCACAAGATTGTTCTGGTGGTAAGAGCCGGCCACTTCGGACGGGAAAGACCTGTCGGCATCTTAACAATGAAAGATCTGGTCGAGGAGCTACTCGGCGAACTTGCGGAATGGTAATATGGCCTCAAAGCGTAAATCTAAATTGAATAACAATATGTCGCCGAAAATCATTAATATTATCGTCGTTCTAATACTATTTATTTTGTCGCTCGCTGTCCTGGCAAACACGATGAGCAAGCCTGTTGGCCGGGATGAGCAGATGTACTGCACGGGGGCGGCATTGATGGCCCAGGGCAAGATGATCTACAGGGATTTCTCCTACGCCGCTCAAATGCCCTACCATCCGTTGCTCTGCGCAACGCTGTTCAAATTATTCGGCACAACTCACTACTTACTCATAGTCAGACTGCTCTCGTGTGTTTGTGATATTCTCGTGATGCTGGGCATCGTCGTCATATACAGGCACATTTTCAGGTCTTTTACAACTTCCGGCATGATTTTGGGCCTGTGTGCGGCCGTGCTGTACGTATTCAACCCGCTTGTCGATTATGCCAACGGCTACGCATGGAACCACGATGTCGTGATTTTCTGCGTTATGCTGTCTTTCTGGTTGTTTATATCCACCGATTTTCAGCAAAAATCAAAATATTGGCGTATCGCCGCCATCGGTGCCCTGCTAACATTCGCTACGTGTATGCGCGTAACGACGGTTCTGGCCGAGCTTTTGTTTTTCGTGCTGCTGCTGAGCATCCCTGCCGGGTCGATCAAAGAGAGATTCAAAAACGCCCTGCCGTTTCTGCTGGCCGGGGCGGTTGTTTCGATTTGGCCTGTCTGGGTGATAGCCCAGGCCCCGCGGGCATTTTATCTGAACCTGGTCAAAATACCGATTCTATACGGCCAGTGGCTTCGCGAAATCGGGATGGTTCATAACAAATTTACCCTGACGTTCGCGTGCCTTACAATGCCGGGCTATTTCATCCTTGCGGCACTGACGATTTACCTTTGCCTGAGCATGTTTTTTCTTCGCCGTAAATTGAAGATTGCCAGCGGTATAAACCTGCTGCTTGCCGCCCTGCTGCCGACGATATTTTTCATAATCGCCCTGATTCCGCCGACAATGTGGAGGCAGTATCTTGCCGTCCCGGTTCCCTTCCTGGTCGTCGGTTTCGCCTTCCCGCTGTTGTACTTGCGAA
>JBARRE010000708.1:0-6894 GCA_049644065.1 Sedimentisphaerales bacterium
GGCGCCGCTTCTCTCGGGACGGCCGAATTCGAATCACACAGATGGCGATGGATCGTACTGCTCGCCCTGATTGGAATTTCATTTATCGTGCCGCTGGCGCTGCTCGTCAGTAATATGACCGATACCCAGGCACTACGGCAATTCCTCAGGTTGCATCCGGATGAATTAGGCTGGTCGCTGGTCGTGGCAGCCGTCGCAGCCGGAATGGCGTATTTGATTGCCTTTGGGGCCTTGTCGCTGGACAGGCCCGGCAGAGGGGGCTTTTGTCAACTGTTATCATTAATCTTACGAACAACGATATTTCTCGTCATGTTCGTCCCGGCTTCGCTGGTCGCCGTTTCCCTGCTCAAAATGCTGGCCGTCTGCAATGTCACGCCGGCAATACGGCAGGGCTGGTATCTTGTCTCGGCCGGACAGGCCGGGCGATTCGCG
Source organism: Sedimentisphaerales bacterium (assembly GCA_049644065.1). Classification (GTDB taxonomy): domain Bacteria; phylum Planctomycetota; class Phycisphaerae; order Sedimentisphaerales; family Anaerobacaceae; genus JAFGPJ01. Next base: position 433 of record JBARRE010000708.1, read on the forward strand.
GGCGTCGCCCTGATTTTGCTGCTCCTGACTCGATATGCTCACGAAAAGCGCCTTTCGGAAATGGCGTCACTCGATGGCGCCTCACGGTTCAAGACGTGGTGGTATGTGCATCTGCCGCATACGTGGCCTCTCTTTGTCGGGACATTTATTCTGATTGTAATGCTGGGCATCACGGAATTGTCCGCTACGATGGTGCTTCTGCCGGCGGGATTGCCGAACTTCGCCCAGCGTCTGCTCAATCAAATGCACTACGCCCGTGACCAACAGGTGATTGCTTCGTGTCTGGTTTTGATTTGTCTGTTTCTCGTTCTTGCCGTGATCGTCGTTTTACTGCTGCGATTAATCCGGATCCGCCGGCTGGTGGTTTTCGCAATTATCGCAGCCTGCGTACCCGCACTAACCGGTTGTGACGATGTATCGCTCACGAGTGACGCTCCGAAGGTTTTGGCGGCTTTCGGACAAACGGGACAGGGGCAGGTCGAATTCATTTATCCGAGGGCCATTGATGTCGCCGGTGACGGTTCGCTTTTAGTTGTTGATAAGACGGGGCGAATCCAAAGACTGAGCCCCGACGGCAAATTTCTCGATATCATAAAAATGCCTCTTATCGAAACGGGCAAGCCGACCGGGCTGAGCATCGCCCCGAACGGTAATCTATACGTAGCCGACACGCATTATCACCGTGTCGTAGTCTTTTCCCCCGACGGAAAACTGATCGACGAATTCGGCAAGTTCGGACAGGAGAACGGCTGCTTCATTTATCCGACCGACGTGGCGTTTTCACCGGACGGCAGAATCTTCGTCAGCGAGTACGGCGGCAACGACCGGATAAGCGTCTTCAGCGGGCAGGGCGATTTCCTGTATTGTTTCGGTACTCCCGGCAGCGGGGAAGGACAGTTGGCCCGGCCCTCGGCTCTATGCGTGGATCCGGCGAAAAAGTGCCTTTATGTGACCGACGCCTGCAATCATCGCATCGCGATTTACGACCTCGACGGCAACTTGCTCGGGTACATCGGCTCAGCCGGCCGGGCACCGGGGCAACTGCGTTATCCCTATGACCTGGCGCTGCTGCCGGACGGGACACTTGTCGTTTGCGAGTACGGAAATAATAGATTACAATTATTCGGCCCCGACCGAAAGAGTCTTGCCGTTTGCGGTCGTGCGGGCCGGCAGTCAGGACAACTGGCATATCCCTGGGGTGTAGCAGTCGATGCCCGGCGCCGGGCCTTCATTGTCGACGCCGGCAATAATCGGATTCAGGTGTGGCAGCTATGATATATACTTATGGTTTCTATTTCAGCCGGCCATGGTGGCTTGTGGGATGCATTCTTCTGGTGCCGGTAGTCTGGCTCGGGCTGCGAAATCTTGCCGCCCTGGGTCCGGTCCGCCGAGTGCTGGCTATCGTTCTGCGCTGCCTGGTCGTCATAATTCTTATCGCCTTACTGGCCCGGCCAATGCTCACCAGGACAAGCCGGCGCATGACTTTGATTGCCGTCATCGACCGAAGCCAGTCGATTCCAGCCAATCTTCATAAAGCTGCTCTGGATTACCTTTCGCGCGCCTTGGCCGACAATTCCCCCGGCGACCAGTTGGCCGTTGTAGACGTCGCCGAGGCCGCCAGCATTTCCAGGCTGCCGGGCGGTGACATTGCGATCCGCCAGAGAAACACCACGCTGAACGGCCAGCAGAGTAAATTGGCCGACGGCGTGCAAATGGCAATGGCCATTGCTCCTCCGGACACGGCGGTTCGAATCCTGCTCGTCAGCGAGGGCAACGAGACCGGCGGCGACCTGAAAGAAGCCGCTCGAATTGCCGCGGCCAACAAAATTCCAATTGATGTGCTGCCGCTGCGATACTCGTATGATAACGAAGTCGTTTTCAAACGCATAGCCGCACCCACCAAAGCAAGAAGCGGCCAGACGGTTTTGCTGCGATTTATCCTCAACAGCACAACGAGTGTCCGCGGTAAGATGCTTTTGAATCTCAATGGCGAACCGGTCGATCTTGTCCCCGGCTCGCCGGAGGTTGCCGTGGCGGTGGATTTGGAGCCGGGAACAAACGTCGAGACAATATCGATGCCCGTCGGCACGAACGGCATACACGAGTTCGAAGCCGTATTCATTCCCGATGAGCCGTGGCAGGACAAAATTGTTCAAAACAACCGCGCCAGTACAATCACTTACGTCGCCGGTCCCGGCAATATTCTGGTGGTTGATGCCGATGGTTCGACCGGCCGGGCTTTGGAGCGGGCATTGCAGAATACCGATATGGACGTGCGGTATACGACTACGGCCGAATTCCCGGACAATCTGTCCAGACTGATGGGCACGGATGCCGTCATACTGGTCAACACCGGCTGTGGGAACTTTACGTATCAACAGCAGGAAATGCTCAGCCGTTACGTGACCGATCTCGGCGGGGGCCTTATTATGGTGGGGGGGCCTCAATCTTTTGGGGCCGGAGGATGGATAGGTTCGCCGGTAGCGGAAATCCTTCCCGTCGACCTGGATCCGCCCCAGAAAAAGCAATTGCCCAAAGGCGCGCTGGTGCTGATCATGCACGCCTGCGAGATGCCACAGGGCAACTACTGGGGCACAAGGGTCGCCCTCGCCGCGGTGCGGACCCTGAGCCGGCTGGATTTGATCGGCATACTGGCTTATAACTGGCAGGGTCCGAGCGACTGGGTTTATCCCCTTGCCCCGGCGGGTGACAAGGAGGCTGTCATCGCCGCGATCGAACAAATGCAGATGGGTGACATGCCCAGCCTTCACAACCATCTGCAGGCCGCCTACGATAAGCTCAAGGATTGCGACGCCGCTCAAAAGCACGTCATCGTAATCAGCGACGGGGACCCTCAGGCACCGACCCCACAGTTGCTCGCTCAATGCAGAGAAGCCGGGATTACATGCACCGGTGTAGCTATTTTCCCGCATTCGGCCATGGACATACAAAGCCTGGTGAGAGTCGCCCAATCGACGGGCGGTCGCTTCTATGATGTCAAGGATCCTCAGCAATTACCCCAGATATTTATCAAGGAGGCCCAGGTTGTCCGGCGTGCTTTGATTATCGAGGAGACATTCACTCCTCAGATTACTTATTCTCTAAGCGAGATTGTAAAGGGCATATCCGGCGCCATGCCCAACCTCGACGGCTACGTAGTAACCGGGCCCAAGGGCGGTCTCAATCAGGTCGTTCTAACAAGCGGCCAGTCAGATCCCATCCTGGCGACCTGCCAGTCCGGACTCGGCCGATGTGCCGCGTTCACCAGCTCGGTGGACAGCAGGTGGGCATCGAACTGGCTGCAGTGGAGCGGTTTTGAAAGATTCTGGGAGCAGGCAGTTCGCTGGGCGGCCAAACCGTCCCAGTCGGCCGATTGTGAAGTCTTCGCCGACGTCCAGGGCCGCCAGGTGACAATCAACGTAGAGGCTATCGACGCCGAGGGTAAATTTATCCAGTTCGCGAATATCGAGGGCCAAATCATCGCCCCGGACGTATCAACCGGCCCGCTTGAACTGATGCAGATCGGGCCGGGCCAGTATCACGGCCAGTTCCAGGCGACCGCTTCCGGCAGTTACGTCGTGAATTTGCGATACAAGAAGCTCGCAGACGACACGACGCACTTCACCCAAACGACTGTGACGATTCCTTTCGCGCCCGAGTTCCGAGACCTTACCGACAACGCGCCGCTGCTCGCGGAGGTCAGTGACATCAGCGGCGGCCGAATCCTGAGCTCCGACCCCAATCAGGCCGACCTTTTCGATTATGCCGGGCTGAAATTCCCCGAAACCGAAATGCCGTTGCTCAGGCCGCTAATGCTTATCTGGCTGGCGCTGTTCTTGCTGGACGTGGCGGCTCGCAGGGTTATTCTGGACGTTCGCGCTATCACAAGGCGGGCCGTCTCTTTCGTCCGGCTTAAAAAATCCGAACGGAAGGCCGACCAGACTCTTGACCGTCTCCGCGCCAGAAGGCGGACACTTCGCGACCAGCTTTCGGCCCGTAAAGCGGACCAAAGCTCATCACGGCGCTATCAGGCCGGCGAAGATTACCGGGGCGAGATGCCCACGACAGAAACTGTCAAGCGCGCCGAGACAAAGGCGGAAAAGAAACCGGAGAAATCCGTGCCGGAAAAAGCAGAGGCAACCGAGGACAGCTCGCATATCCAGAGGCTGCTCAGGGCAAAACATAAAGCTGCCGAACACAGGCAGGATGATAATGAGATAAATAATGAATAGATCCTTGGGAGATAATTAAAATGTCAAAAAAGGAAAAAGACGTTCAGGAGCAATGCCGGGACTTTCGTAAGATGTTCGACTCATTACGCCGCGAGATAGGCAAGGTCATCGTCGGCTACGAGGCAATCGTCGAAGACGTGCTCATCTGCCTGTTCTGCGGCGGGAACGTTCTGCTGGAAGGAGTACCGGGCCTTGGCAAAACGCTGCTGGTGCGCACGCTTAGCGACGTTTTTTCGCTGGAGTTCCGGCGTATCCAGTTCACGCCTGATTTAATGCCGGCGGACATCATCGGCACCAACATCGTGATGGAAGACGCGGCGACCGGAAAGCGGCAGTTTCAGTATCAGGCGGGCCCCATCTTCGGGCAGATTATTCTGGCCGACGAAATCAACCGCGCCACTCCCAAGACCCAGTCGGCCATGCTCGAAGCAATGCAGGAACATTCGGTCACCAGCGGCGGACAAATCCGCAAGCTGCCAGAGCCGTTCATGGTCCTCGCAACGCAGAACCCTATCGAGCAGGAAGGCACTTATCCTCTGCCCGAAGCACAGTTGGACCGGTTCTTCTTCAAGCTGCTGGTGCCCTACACCAATCGTGAGGAGCTTCGTACAATCATCGACCGGACGACAACAGGCGAGGATCCCAGGGCCGAACGTGTCACCGGGACCGAGCAGATTATACATGCTCAGGATCTGGTGCGGCACGTCGTTATCGCCGAACACGTCCAGGACTATGCCATTAGGCTGGTATTGGCCACGCATCCGCAGGGGGAATTTGCGCCGGATGTCACAAACCGTTTCGTTCGTTTCGGCTCCTCGCCCCGCGGCGTTCAGGCACTTGTTCTGGCAGGCAAGGTCCGCGCGATGCTCGATGAGCGTTACCACGTAAGTTTCGACGATATCGAGGCTTCTGTGATGCCCGCTCTGCGGCACCGAATTCTGCTGAATTTCGAAGGCCAGGCCGAAGGTATTAGAACGGATGAGGTTCTCGAGAAGGTCATGGCAGGCACCCCGAAAAATCTGGAGCAGAAACTTGATGTCCCATAGACGAAAAAAACTGACGGAATTACTCGATCCGGTTTTTATGAGCCGGCTGGACACACTCGACGTTATGAGCCGTAAGATTCTGCAGGGCAAGCTCCAGGGCGAGCGGCGTTCCAAGCGCCGCGGCCAGAGCGTGGAATTCGCCGACCATCGCCCGTACGTCGCAGGGGACGATCTGCGGTTTGTGGACTGGAACGTTTACGGCCGGCTGGAGCAATTATTCCTGAAACTCTTCATCGAAGAGCAGGACCTAACCGTCCATATCGTTGCCGACGCGAGCGCTTCGATGAGTTTCGGCGAGCCTTCGAAGGAGTTATTTATCAAAAAGCTCACCGCCGCTCTCGGCTACGTCAGCCTTGTCAATAACAACCGGGTCACCATCAGTTTTATCGCCGACGGCGTAACAGTCCAGCTTGCTAATATGCGGGGCCGCAACTACCTGAACAACATGGCCGAATGCCTTTTGACCACCGACTGCGATGGGCCTTCGAATTTTGACGATGCGTGCCGGCAGTTGGCAGCCGGGCGCATCGGTTCGGGTGTGATGGTTGTGCTGAGCGATTTTCTGTTTAAGGAAGGTTACGATTCGGGGCTTCGCCGGCTGATCGGCAGGCAATACGACTTATACGCGATACAGGTGCTCTGCCCGCAGGAGCTTTCGCCCGACCTTAGCGGGGAACTGAAGCTGATCGATATCGAAGATGCCGACGCCGCCGAGATTACCGTCAGTTCCGCGCTTTCGAAGTACTATAAGCGCAACCTGACTGCTTACTGTAACGAATTGAAGAATTTCTGCACGAGCCGGGGCGCGGTTTATGTGCTGGCCAACTCGGCCGACTCGGTGGAGTCGCTCGTGCTGAATTATTTACGGCGGATTCGGCTGCTTCGTTAGTCCGGCCGAATTGTAACATCGTAGGGGCGGCCCCATGTGGCCGCCCGGATAACGATAATACAAATTAAGGATCAGGGCAACCACACTGGGTTGCCCCTACAGAAATTTATGGAATGGCTGACACACATAACAGCTCTTTATGCCGCTGCGGTTTCCGTGCCGCTGCTGCTGCTGCTGTATTTTCTCAAGCTGAAACGGCGAGAGCAGATTGTTTCGAGCACGCTGCTCTGGAAACGGGCGGTTCAGGACCTGCAGGTCAATGCTCCGTTTCAAAGGCTCAGGCGCAATATCCTGC
>JBARRE010000709.1:0-15577 GCA_049644065.1 Sedimentisphaerales bacterium
ATTTCATATAGCTTCCTGAAGTTCCAAGCCTGATTTCATTGCTTCTGCAGGAGGTTTTTGCGCTTGCTTTGGAGTTTGTTCTCAGTTAATTTCGGAATTTGTTTGTACGGGATCCAGCAATGAAAAAAGAAGTGGAACTGAATAAGGCGAAATGGCTGGTCGAGCCGGGCTGCGTTGTTCTGGTTACATCCGGCACAATGGATAATCCGAACGTGATGACATTTAGCTGGCAGACGCCCGTAAACAGTACCGATCCATGTCTGATTTTACTGGCTATAAGCCACGTCAGATATTCTTACGAGCTGATAAAGCAGAATCACGAACTCGTCATAAACATTCCCGGCGAAGAATTGCTTGAGCAAACTCACTATGTGGGATGTGTAACAGGGAGGGACATCGATAAATTCAAAGAAAGTGCCCTGACACCGGTTGCCGCAGGGATGGTCGAGCCGCCATTGATCGAGGAGTGTGCCGGGCATCTGGAATGCCGGGTCGTGGAGATATTCAAGATGCAATCGCACGATCTGCTGATCTGCGAGGTCATTCGAGCGCTGGCCGAGGCGGACTTCTTCGACGGCCGATGGATACCGGAGAAATTCCACACACTGCACTACCTCACCGGCAGCAAGTACGGCCTGATGACGCGCACAATTGAGGCTCGCGGCAAAAGATAAGCATCACGAATCCCGCTGCAGGATTGGACATAAAGGGGGAAATCGTTTATAATTGTGCTTGTCCGATTTGAGCAATTAACAGAAAGGTAAACGATGTCTGACAATGTGAATCGACGGGGCTTTCTAAAGAAATCTATTATTGCGCCGACGGCGGTACTGGCTTTGAGTTTTGAAGAGAAAGCTTTATTGGCAGCGACCGCGGGAAAGCCGGCTAAGGCAACGCCCGCAGTTTCCGCCAAGGGGATGCCGATGGGCAAAATCGGCAACATAAAGATCAGCAGAATTTTCTGCGGCGGCAATTTGATTAGCGGATTCGCCCACAGCAGGGACCTGATTTACGTCTCCGATCTGCTGAGAAAGTACTTCACCGACGAAAAAGTGATGGAGACTTTCGAGATATGCGAAGAAACCGGAATCAATACCGCGATACTCCGGCTCGACGAGCAATGCATCAGGATTATCAACAAATACTGGAACGACAGGGGCGGCAAGCTGCAGTGGATCGCCCAGGTCAAGATGCCGTCTGGCGACCCGTTAAGTGAAGCGAAATCGGCCATCGACAGCGGAGCGATTGGGGTCTATGTGCACGGGGGAGTTGCCGACACTTGCGTAGAACAAGGCCGGGTTGACATTCTGGCCAAGGCGGTCGAGTTCATAAAACAGAACGGCGCCATTGCGGGGGTCGGGGGTCACAGCGTCGATGTGCCCATCGAATGTGAAAAGGCGAAAGCAGGCGTGGATTTCTACATGAAAACCCTCCACAGCCACAAGTACTGGTCCGCAGAAGGGCAGCCTGAGAATGACAATATCTGGTCAAAGACGCCGGAAAAAACCATCGAATTCATGCAGAAGGTGGACAAGCCCTGGATCGCTTATAAGGTTATGGCTGCGGGGGCCATCCATCCGAGCGATGCCTTCAAATACGCTTACGAAAACGGCGCCGATTTCATCTGTGCCGGGATGTTTGATTTTCAGGTTAGAGAAGATGTTATTATCGCCAAGGACACGCTGTCAGGCCAAATGAACAGGCAGCGTCCCTGGAGAGGATGAAAAAGTTTAAGTTCATCGGTTCTTAAATCTCTTTTTTGCCACTCTGACAACCCGAGATTATCACTCTGTGCTGATTGATACCGGCAGGATTATTGGAACCCTCCTGCCACATGACGACACTCCGGTCTCAATGAGCCTTATGATCGTATGTTAAGTCATTGTATGCCTTTGCCGATGAAAGGTAGAGGAAAAGATAAGCTTGAGTAATCACTGGGGCAATTTAGTTATGCAAAGTCCAATTTCCAGCACGATATGTCGTCCGGCTGATCGAGACAACTTGCCCCATGTCCAATGGGAAGCGGACGACATGACCAATGACCGATTCAGGCTCATCGACCTGATCGATGATATGTGTGCCGGTAAAGATGTCTTTTTTCGATTCGTGCGCACCGTCAAAGACATCATGCCAAATAACGTCAAGACGCTGACCCTGGACGATACCGTCGGGAAAGCCCTTCAGTTTATGAAGCAGAGCGGCGTCCGGCACGTATGTGTCATAGACATTCCAATCGGAGATGAGAAAAAGCCATACTTTGTTGGCGTTGTTTCGGAAAGAGATATATTCCGTCAAATTCCCCCGAATACCGAAAAAGTCAACGGAGCAAAAACAAATCCAAAAGTACAACGGCAGCTCCTGGGACAGGTGGTTACAAGAAAACCTAAAACCGTATCACCGGAGACATCCATTCCGAATATGCTTTCAACTATGATGGATAATCACGTTGATATGTTGCCGGTTCTCGATGGTGAAGATCTTGTGAGTGTTGTCACCACAGCGGACGTTATGAAGCTGATCGTCAGGTTCGATACGATATGCCGGTTATCTGCGAAGCCGAAGGAAACAGACCATGCGCCGGATAATACCCGGTCTGCCGATCGGCTTTCCGGAGGCGCTGATAATATGACATCGTTGTTCACAACATTACTGCAAACCGTTAAAGAAACGATGACCGAACAGGTAGTCTGCCTGGGTACCGACAACAACATGGCGGCGGCAATGGAGGCAATGAAGAATGGTAAATTCCGACACGTACCGATAGTAGACGAGGAAGGCACACTGGTGGGGATATTGTCCGACCGGGACGTTCTGCGTTATCTTCCTTTTGTAGGCGGGCAGCGTCTGCCCGGGACAGACGCGTTTCGCAGCAGTCTTTTCCATGTTGACATGAGGGACCCGTGCCTCAGCTTGCCCATCACAAGTATCATGACGCGAAACGTCACGCACATCCGGCAAAACTGCAGCTTCTACGGTGCGGTGAAAATGCTGCGCGAACTGAAGATAAGCAGCCTGCCTGTGGTTGACGAAGAAAAAAAGCTTCGGGGGATAGTCACTGTGACGGACGTAATGCGAGCTTTGCTCCGTGCATATGAACTCAACGAAAAATCCGGGGCTTAGTCTGCCCTGCACATAAGACTGGTCTTTGCCGGCGCGGCCATTTACAGGGCGAAACTTCCATTCGATTTGATTTACGCCGGATTAACGTTACGTTGTCCCGGTGGGTGAAGCTGATTCGACGAGTGCCTGGTCTGTTTCGCCTGCGGCGGAAGTATTCGAATTACTCTGCAGCAATGTCTGGAAGATGTCGATTGTTGTCACCAGGCCCTGCACGTTGCCTGCTTCGTCCGTCACGGGCAGGCATCGTCCCCGGAACTGGCTCATATATTCCATGATCGCTGCAAGCGACGTTTCCGGTTTTATGGTGCGAACAGGCCTGCTCATCATCCATTTGATTCTGATTTTAAGCGTTGCATCGTCCAGGGGCCTGCGCCATTTCGCAAATATGGGCAGTAAATAGGGACTCATTGCTCTTGTTATATCAGATTTTGAGACAATGCCTTCGAGTGCTCCATTCCGCCCGATCATGATATACCCGGCATCTGTCTGCTGCATTTTTGCAAAGGCCTGCTGTAAGCTGTCGTCCGGACTTGCCCAGGTGACCTTATTTTGCATAATATCGTTTGCGTGTATTTCAAAAAGATCGCCGGTGGCGCCGGGTATCTCGTTTTTTGCCATTGCGGACTGGCCCGGAAGAACTGCCGGCGACTGAGTTATTTTCCGGATGGCTTCGAAGATTTTACTCCTTGCGGGTTCTTCGCTTGTCTCGGGCGCTGCAGCAGTATCTTCGGCAACGTCATTGGCAGCGTTTGGGTCCGGAGCGGTATCTTCATGGTCAGGCGATACATCAGGCTGACGAAACTGAGATTCTTCGGTGTTACTTTGCTCCTCAACAGTAGCATCTTGAGAATCGGCTGTGTCTTCCGGAACTTGCTCGGTCTGAGCCTGCTCTGCAATCTCTCCGGCATCAGTTGCATCAGCGGGTGTTTCTTCAGCAGACGGCTGCTCTTGTTTAGATTCTTCGCCGTCGTTTCCTTCGACTATATCAGACTCTTTATCAGGCTCTTCGGAATCGGTTTTCTCAGTGGCAGTTTGCATATCTTGAGTGTTCTCCTCGGTTTCTCCTGGAGTGTCTTGCTCGACGATAGTGGTTTGTTCCGGCGCAAAATCAGAACTTTCGCCGAAGATTATCTTCGGGAAAATAACGCCGCCGTTGAATGCCGGGTAGGAGCCGACCGTCATTTCGTATGGGATAAAGAAGACTTCTTCATCGCCGGCCAATCCCATCGTTTCTTCGGATTTATCCCATGGTTTTCCAACAAAGGCCGGCAATCTGTGCGCGAAGTGATTATGCCCTTCAAGCCCCTCACGGAAGATCCTGTCCCAGGAGCCGACCAGCAAATTACCGGCTTCTCCTATGGCGTCAACCATGCTCTCGGCAAGCTCGGCGGAGGCGTTTTGTCTGTTAGACACAATCCTTTCTTCGGGCAACATAACTATAATGCCGCCAAGTGTAAATAGTCCCTCCTGGTCAAATATAAACTGGAAGGTCCCGCCAAGGAGACCCTCAGAATCCACAATATTGACAGCGACCAGCTTATTAAAACGTTTCTGTAAGTCTGCGACGGTTTCAGCTACAATCTCACGCTGCTCACACTCCATATCTACGCCGAATATGCCGGAAATGTCATCACAGAAGGTCTTGAAAGCTTGTGTCGCTAATTCTGTTACTCGTGATTCAACTTCTATTTGGGATGTTGCCATATCCAAAGTCAGACTATTAGGTCGCAGTTCGTACATCCACGGCGGATGTCCGTCTCACGCCTTTTTTACAGAACAGTTGCGTTAACAATACCTACACTCTTTTTTCGGTAGATTCGGCGGGCACTTTAGCTAAAAGCGGTAAATTAAACGGGGCCTATACCTAATCGAGCGGTATAGGCCCCAAACTAATGCAAATCCTACTGTTATTTCCGCAAAAGCGGTTTTTACTACTCAGCAGCCTCTCTCGACCGGTACAGCCGGATGTCGTCAATGTAAATCTTACCCGAACCGCCGGGCGTTGTCATGTTGCCCTGGGTACCAAGGCCAATCGCGATCCTGTCCACATTGGTCAGGATGATGCCCTGGTCGGCAAAGGCCTGAAGCGGGATGACCCACTCCGTCCAGGTATCTATCGTTGCCGCGGCCGGATCATCATGGACCACCACCGCAGGCGTGCCGGCGCTGTTGGAAACCGCTACATACAGCGGCTCGGCAGCGTTGCTGGCTATGCCGATGTCCTGGTGAGCCCACTGGGGGCCAACCGTGCCGGTAGTCGTGACATTGGAGAACACTGCCTGGCATGTCAGAGCGGCATCATGGCTGGTCACTGCCAAACCAATATAGACGTTCGTGCCCATTGAGATATTGTCAGGCGTTCCCTGCATCTCCCAGGTAGATCCGTTCGCTGAATGGGAAGTTGTAAAGTTGCCGGACAAGTCACGCTCAATCTTCACCCAGTACGGTGCGGAGATTCCAATGGTCGTATCGGAGGCGCTGGTGCCGGCTGTCGTGTTGCGTCGCTGGAAGGAAACACCCTGAGCTGGTGTTACTGCAATCATCGCGTGCGCGGAGTCTGCATCAAGCGTTTCGCGAATCATCACGCCCGCCTTGGCCCAGGCGTTTGTGTTCTCCACGCTTTCGACTCTCGCGACAATCGAGCCGGCGCCGGAGAGCGTCTTGTAAGCAAAGTGGAACTCGTCATGGAAGCCTGTTCCGATTCCGCTGACGTCCCAGATATCGGTGCCCGAGCCGGTCATCGTGTAGGTGCCGACCGGGCTTTCGACGAAGCTGCCGACGGATCCCGGGTAACCTCTGAACCACAGCGAAAATTCCGCGACGCCATCCTTAGTCCAGTTGCGGGGGGCCGTCAACGTGAGTTCTACCTCGGAATACTTCGAGTAGCCCTGCTTGTTGTTGTCGTAGACAACCGGCATCGACTGACGACCGCTGTTAACGATACTTTCCTCGGTATAAGAAAAGGAGGTTTCGTCGCCTACAGCGGCACCTGTGCCGTTACCGGCGAAGTAATTCGCAGTACCCGGCGCGCCATAACCAAGGCCGTCATGCCAGGAGTACCATATCTGATTGTCGCCGGCATCGTAACTCTCGAAGTCGTCCACGAGGATATAGTCGGCTACTGTAAATCTCCAGATTCTGCCTTTGCTGATCGAGCCGTCAGTATTGTACTCATCGATTCGCCAGTAGTAAGGCCCGCCGCCCCATTCGACGCCTTCTGGGGGAGTATAGCTCGTACCGCTCTGGCGGCTTCGATATATGCCTGTCGTATCGGACTCGTCGGCATCGGCGACAGCGTCCATATCGATGCCGAAGTACACATCGTGCTGAGATGCCATATCTCCCGGCGACCAGCTAAGGGGCAGCGCCTCGTCAACGCCCGGCGTTGATCCGTGGGCCGGACTCGGGCCCCAGGCAACGAACAGGTCGCCACGCATAATCTTCTGAATCTCATCCTGCGCCAGCGTCCTGTTGTAAATACGTACATCATCTATGGTGCCGTTGTAATATTCATCGTTGTTCCACCCCATCGCACCTATTGAAACCATCCTGGTGGTGGCATAATTATCGTCATTTGTGTTGGTGTCTGAATTCTTAAGTTCACCGTCCAGATATATTTTATGGCCGGCTGAGTCTTTAGTCCCGGCAACCATATGCCAATCACCCGAAGACCAGACGGTTTTACCCACACCCAATGCATGGAAACCGGGAGCGGTATCGTAGTAGTGTAATGACAGGTCTCCATCTATACCGACACCGTCTTCTTCGCCGAAAACAAGGTCGCTTCTCGAACCGATACACAGCAGATACTGAGCACCGCTATCGCCGTTTATGTCCTCGCCGACCCTGAACCAGGCAGTGTAAGTATAATTATCGGGTATATACAATTCGGCCGGGGTACCCAGATTAACGTAATCATCTGAGCCGTCGAATTGCAGCGCACCTCCATCGTTACCTTCCACCCATATCGGACCGTTTGCCAGCGTTCCATCGTTATCGTGGCCGGACCAGTCAAGCACAATACCGCCCATGCCCTCGTCAAGCTTCCACCAGCCGACAAGATTGGGGTCGGTAACGGGTATTTCGGGTTTGGTGCTGAAGCTCCAGACATTGCCTGTATGCGTGGTGGCGCCATCGAACTGATCGACACGCCAGTAGTAAGTCTTATCTACTTCGAGGGGCCCTGTAGTATAGGTTGTACCTACCACCGGCATTCCTCCGGTGGCATTCGCTACAGTATCGAAGTCGTCACCGAAGTAGATGGTAGGTAATTTCGCGCCAAAACCTGCCGTCCAGCTCAAGGTCGTTGCTTCGGCGGCCAAATAATTGCTGCCGTCATTGGGGACAGGGTTATACGCCTTTTTGGGCGGAACTGTAAAGCTCCAGACATCACCCTTGTGTTTTGTCGTGCCGTCTGCCTCGACTTCGTCGATTCGCCAATAGTAGGTTGTGCCCGGAACCAGACCGTCGGGATAAGGAAATCCGGGGAATCCGGCCACGAAGTAGACCAGATCGTAATTGCCCCGAAATGCATCGCCGGTGCCGTCGTTCGCATCATCAAAATTATCGCTAAGGTACGTATCGTGCGTTACGGCAGTGGATCCCACAACCCAGCCCATGCTCACCCATGTATCCGCAAGCATGGAACCGTCTTCCGGATAGGGACTGGTGGCTATTACGGGAAAAGTAGGAGAAGCATGGGCAGAAATTTCGGCATCTGTCAGGGCCCGGTCATAAACGACCGCTTCATCCAGAACGCCCTGCAGGTGGTCGGCGGGGCCGGCGCCACGGCCGCCAATTCTAAGGCGTGGAAGCTCAATCATGTCCGTGCTGGTTGCCACAAGCACTCCATCGAAAAACAACTGCGTACCACTGCCGTTGTTGCGGAACACCATGTGCATCCAGACATCCGGTTGTATCACAAGGTCGTTCAGGGTGAGTCCTGCTTCGGGTGTGAACTGATAGTCGGCGACCCCATATAGTGTGAAGCCGGCTTCACCCAGAGCCGTCCAGCCGGCAAGGCGAATGGACGTCGAATCGCCGTCGTGCAGGGCCTGTGAGTCATTAGCTGCCGGTGCTTTTGTTGTTTTGACAACGTATTCTACCGTCCACGGGCCGGGCAGGTCAGTTGCACCGGTGAAATTGGCACGGTTTGCACCGATCCTCTCGAATCCCACAGCCGTTCCCGCACCGAAGCGTCCCTCCTGGCCTAACGAGACGCCGTCGTAGGTTCCGTTCAGGCCTCCGCTGCCCGAATCGAGACAGTCGGCTCCGGTCTCATCAAATTTGTACCAGTGAAGCGGATTGGCATCGCTTATCGCCGCCTCCCATCCTGCAAGGTCGGCTTGAACCACACCACAGGCGGCCGATACCAAAATAAAAGAAATCAACAATACTAATTTTCTGCACATGATAATCCTCCTGTAAAAAAGTTAAGATTAAACGGTTGATAATGATCTTTGCCCTCGCCGCATTTTTCAATACCAGCCAAGGACATTTTTTCGATTTGCTGCTACCTCCCTCCTTTTAGGAACTAAGCATATAAATCGATAAGCTAACACAAAAACACCTCTTATTTTTCAGTACAACGACTGATAAAACGTGCATCTTTACTAAATTATGTCCTTTTCGAGATGGTTATTCATAACTTGGCATAACCTCCTTCCTTATTAATATGCAATTTCCGCGGTTCATCAAAAAGCATAAATCCACAGATTCACAGTGTTACTTATACCAGATTAACTACCTTCTCGTCAAGAAAAATTACCGTTCGTAATCATAAATTGTGGCTTCATCGTATTTCGAAGCTTGTGAATTCTACTGGCCTGCTTCGGCTTATAATGTTAGTATGAGGATCAAGTACTCCGAATTGCAGACAAACATAAAAACGGGGCCTATACCTAATCAATAGGTATAGGCCCCGAACTACTGCAAAACCTGCTGTTATTTCCGCAAAAACGGTTTTTACTACTCAACTGCCTCTCTCGTCCGGTACAGCCGGATGTCGTCAATAAACATCTTGCCTGAACCGCCGGGTACCGTCATATTGCCCTGGGTTCCCAGGCCGATCGCGATCCTGTCAACGTTGGTCAGGACTATGCCCTGATCGGCAAGAGCCTGAAGCGGGATAACCCACTCGGTCCATGTGTCGATCTGTGCCGCGGCCGGATCATCGTAGACTACAATCGCAGGTGCACCGGCACTGTTGGAAACCGCCACGTAAAGCGGCTCAGCAGCGTTGCTGGCTATACCGATGTCCTGGTGCGCCCACTGCTGACCGACGGTACCGGTAGTCGTGACGTTGGAGAATACGGCCTCGCACGTCACACCAGCGTTATGCGACGTCAGTGCCAAACCGATATAGACATTCGAACCCATCGATATGGTCTGCGGTATAGCGCCCGTTACCGGCTGCCAGGTCGAACCGTTCGCCGAATGGGAAACCGTAAAGCTGCCGGAAATACTACGCTCCAATTTCATCCAGTACGGCGCGGTTATGCCACCCTGAGCGGTGTTGAAACTGGCAGCTCCCGTATCGGGGCGGCCCTGAGCGGCAACTCCGTTAGCAGGAGTAACACACGCAAAGGCGTGCTTCGAGTCTGCATCAAGTGTCTCACGAATCATCACGCCGGCCTTGGCCCAGCCGTCCGTATTTTCAACGCTATCG
Source organism: Sedimentisphaerales bacterium (assembly GCA_049644065.1). Taxonomy (GTDB): domain Bacteria; phylum Planctomycetota; class Phycisphaerae; order Sedimentisphaerales; family Anaerobacaceae; genus JAFGPJ01. The sequence continues at coordinate 9,788 of JBARRE010000709.1, forward strand.
ACTCTCGCGACAATCGAGCCGGCGCCTGTGAGTGTCTTATATGCATAGTGGAACTCATCGTAATACTCACCTGCTCCGGGCCCATTATTCCAGATGTCTGCGCCGGAGCCGGTCATCGTGTAGGTACCAACCGGGCCCTCAACGAAGCTGCCGACTGATCCCGGATAGCCTCTGAACCACAGTGACAATTCCGTAACGCCTTCTGCAGTCCAGTCGCGTACGGCACTTAACGTCAGCTCCACTTCCGACTACTTCGAGTAGCCCTGCTGGTTGTTGTCGTAGGAAATCGGCATTGACTGACTGCCGCCGTTGACGATAGTCTCCTCAGTATAAGAAGCAGTGGTTTCATCGCCAACCGCAGCGCCCGTGCCGTTGCCGGCAAAGTAATCCACAGTACCCGGCGCGCCGTAGCCAAGCCCATCATGCCAGGAGTACCATATCTGATTGGCAGCGGCATCGTAGTCCTCGAAATCGTCTATGACAAAGAAATCACCCGTCGTAAAGCTCCAGACGTTGCCGGCCCAGGGGCTATCGGTACTGGCGTCGTTGACCTCATCGATCCGCCAGTAGTAGGCCGAATTAAACGTAAGCATGCCGGGATCGTAGCTCTCCTCGCCAAGGGCTTTTGGTCCCTTGTACTCGGGCGAGGTTTTCGTGGCATTCTTGACAGCATCTGCATCCGTGCCGAAGTACACCTCGTGCGAAGTGGCAACGGCTCCCGCATCCCAGCTAAGAACCACCGACGGTTTTACGTCCACGGCACCGTCGGCCGGATTCGGGCCACTGACGGCGCCCAGAGTAGTGAAGCTCCAGACTTCGCCTTTGTATGTCTCGATACCGTCGTACTCATCGATACGCCAGTAATAAGTCTTAGCCAATTTAAGTGGGCCGGGGGTGTAATTCGTAGTTCCGTTAGGAACACCCATGGCAGCGTTGTTTACCTCGTCGAAATCTTCGCCGAAGACTATATAGTGCAATTTTGCGCCGTAACCTGCCGTCCAGCTAAGCTGCACGTTCAAGTCAACAAATTCGGTTCCTTCGGCCGGAATGGGGTAATATGCGGTCTTGGGCGGAATCGAGAAACTCCAGACGTCGCCTTTCCACGGACTGTTCGGCTCGGCGTTATTGACCTCGTCGATTCGCCAGTAGTAGGTCGTGCCGGGAACAAGGCCGTCCGGATAAGAATATCCCGGGAAGCCGGCGATAAAATATGTCAAGTCCAGGTTGCCCCGGAATGTATCAACGGCACCTTCGTTCACATCGTCAAAATTCTCGCCCATATATACATCATGCGAGACGGCAAAATCTCCCGCCCGCCAGGAAAGGCTCACCCACGTATCCGCATATAGGGCACCATTTTTCGGCACAGGCCCATAGGCCTTAACAATAGCACCGCCCTGATTCTCCATGCTTGACCTGATTTCGTCCTCGCTCAACACATGATTGTAAACTCGCAGGTCGTCAACCATGCCCATATAGGACTCACCAGCAGTTCCAGGATCACCTCCAATGTAATAAGTCGCGTTCGAGCCATCTGTTGTCTGGAAGGCTGATTCCTGTGAGAGGGCCCCGTTGACGTAGATGCGAAAGTTCGTCCCATCCCCTGTCACTGCGGCGTGTGTCCATTGGTCGGCAGGAACAACACCTGCGGCTGTCTCACACATACCTCCCGCCCAAGCTCCGCCAACGAGACCACGCCATGAAAGCCTCCCATCGTTGTTAATGAACAGCGTGTCATTGGAGTTGCCAGCCTCTCTCCACGCCCGAAAAATCTGCTGCCATGTGTTGCCAGTTCGCGTCGGGTTAATCCAGGCGGACAGCGTAAATGATCCCTGAAACAGGTCGGCGGTTAACGAATCAGAGGCGCCGATTGTGACGCGACTGTTATCAAATGCGAGCGCTTGTCCAAATTGTCCGTCGACAACTGTCGGATCGTCTTCCAGTGTTCCGTTGTTGCCGTTGCCCGTCGCGTCCAGCGCGGTCGTACCAGAGCCTTCATCAAGCTTCCATTGCCCCACGAGTTCTGCAGAAACATCACTAACAAGACCAAACACCAAAACAAAAGAAACCAGATAAATTAATTTCCTGCACATGATAATCCTCCTGTAAAAAAGTTAAGATTAAACGGTTGATAATGATTGCTGCATTTATCACACTAAATGTCTGCCCAGAACATTTTGTTTCGATTTGCTGCTACCTCCTTCCTTTTAGGAACTAACCATATAAATCGATAAGTTAAGAGTCTTATCTCCGAAGCATATCACTTCGGTCGTCTTGTCCGTTCCTTGTTGTGCGGAATACCCTCAGGAATTAAAGACATTCCACCTTTTGGCAAGCATAGTTCCTTAAATACGTACCGATAACGGTACATGCCTCACCAATCTTAGCTTATACCAAATTACCCAGCTTGCCGTCAAGAAAAATCTCGGGTTGGGATTATGCGAATTGCCGGCGAGGGAGAGTAAAAAACAGTTCAAATTGTCTGCACTTTTTAGATCAGTCCGGCAACTCAGAAATCAGCAATGAAGGCCTGACGGGTTTGAATAATCCTCAATATCAGCTTAAAAAACAAGTCTTTTGAGAGTCGGGAGAAAAAAAACAATCTTTTTTGAGACTTTTTTTCATTTCTTATATTAGACCTACGGAAAACTACGATTTTTTTCTTGACGTGAAGCTACATAATTTGGTAAATTTAAGTGTGGGAAGCATGTGCCCTTTTCGGCATGTATCTTAGGAATTTCTGCTTCCCGATGAGTGGAATGCCTTTAATTCTTGAGGGTATCCCGCAAAACAAGGAACGAGCAAGACGACCGAAGTTGTATGCTTCGGAGATAAGAATTATACCTTATCATCAATTATATAGTTAGTTCCTAAAGGAAGGAGGTAACGACAAGTCTAAGAAAGATGTCCTGGGCAGACACTTCGATATCAGTCCGGCAACTGAAGAAAACGGCAATGCTGGCCTGACGGGAATGTAGTGAAAGTAAAATTCTTATCGGTCGCTTATATTTTAACATCCTTTTTTGAAGGAGGAATATTATGTGTAAGAAATTGTTACTTGTAGTTGTTATTGTTTGCACCTTGCTGTTGAACTCAATGGTGATGGCGCAGGCGGGGGTAGACGTTACGGCCCCGGGGGACATAGTGCAGGGCGTCCCGGATGACGGCATTGAAGACGGTGGCGACGACAGCGGCTGGCCACCTAACGAACTACCGCCTTTTGCCTTTGACAACCAGATTCTGACGAAGTATCTGCACTTCAAAGGAAACTTAGAGCCTACGGGCCTCCGCGTAACGCCGGCTATGGGTCCGACCGTGGTTACCGGGCTGACTTTCACTACGGCCAACGATGCCGAAGCGCGCGATCCCGTTAGTTACGAACTGTCCGGCTCCAACGATAGCATTGACGGGCCGTACACGTTAATCGCCCAGGGCTCCATTTCGGACTTCGACGACGCTACGGCTTGGCCGCGACGTACGAAGAACGAGACACCCATCGAGTTCGACAATGACGTCACGTACGCCCACTACCAGATAATGTTCCCGACCGTTCGTGATGCGGCCGGCGCCAACAGCATGCAGATTGCCGAGATAGAGCTGCTGATGCGCATTTTCAAGGCCTCTAACCCTGCTCCGGCCGATGGTGCCGTCTACCTGGATACCTGGGCGACTCTGTCCTGGACAGCCGGACATGACACAGTCTCGCACGATGTATACATGAGCGATAATGTGGCCGACGTGGAAAATAGCGATCCAAATGCGTTCCTGGGTAACCTGGACAAGCTTACAACGTATATTATTGTCGGTTTTCCCGGATTTGCTTTTGAGAATGGTCTTGTTCCGGGAACAACTTATTATTGGCGAGTCGACGAGATCAATGAAGACAATCCGAACAGTCCCTGGGTGGGCGATATCTGGAGCTTTACGGTTCCCCCCTATACCGCATGGAAGCCCCTCCCGCCTAATAACGGTCAGTTTATAGACGTGGATGCAGATCTTAGCTGGAATTTAGGTTGGGGTGCGAGATTACACACCGTGTACTTCGGCGACAATTTTGACGATGTCAACAATGCCACCGGCGGTACGACACAGATAGACGCAAGCTATGCGCTTGATCCCCTTGAAATGAGTAAAACCTACTACTGGCGGGTCGATGAGTCCGACGGCCGTCAGACATATAGAGGTAATGTCTGGAGCTTCACGACTACCAGTGGCGGTGGCGGTTTGAAGGGCGAGTACTTCGGCAATGAAAATTTAGCCGGTGAACCGGTGTTGACGCAGCTCGACCAACAAATCGATTTCAGTTGGGCAGAAAGCCCCGGAATACCGCTGCAGAACGATAACTGGTCGGTGCGCTGGACGGCAGACCTTAATATCCTCATCGAGGATACATATACATTCAGTGTAAACAGTGAGGGCGGTACCCGGCTGTGGATAGATGGCGAAAAGGTAATTGACATGTGGGTGTCCTGGGTAGCCACCAGGTATGCCTCGATACCAATGTTCATGGAAGCCGGTGTTCATACGCTTAGACTGGAGTTCGGGGACTTCGACCGCAATGCAGAGCAGCATTTATATTGGTCGGCGCCGTCTGTAGCCGAGGAGATTATTCCCGCCGGTCCGCTGCAGCCGCCAACTAAGGCCAACATCCCGTATCCGCCTAATAATGCAAAGGATGTAAAGCAGATGCCGCTTATGTCATGGAGTCCCGGTGATAAAGCCGCTTCGAGCCAGCTCTATTTAGGCACTGATAAAGAAGCCGTGAAAAACGCCGATGCCGCTTCACCTGAGTACAAAGGCTCTATAGAGCTTGATGCTGAGATTTATGATCCCGGATTACTTGAGTTGAATACGACTTACTACTGGCGTGTTGATGGAGTTAATGACCTCAATACCGACAGTCCATGGGCAGGTTTAGTCTGGAACTTCACAACCGCTGACTATCTGCTTATCGACGACTTCGAGGACTACGACATTGGCAACAAAGAAATATGGTGGTCCTGGAAAGATGGCCTTGGCTATGGTCCGTATCACGATGAACCGGCTTTTGCCGGCAATGGTACCGGATCGGCTGTAGGCATCGAAACCACTGCTTCTTATATGGAGGAGTCCATCGTCTATAGAGGCAGAAAATCAATGCCGGTCTATTATGACAATAGCGTTGCAGCGATTTCAGAAGTTGATCAGACGTTGGGTGGCATAGACTTGACTCAGAACGGCGGAACCACACTGAAGATTTACTTTAGGGGCATTGCTGAAAATGCTGCCGATCCGCTGTATGTCACAATCAATGGGATTGCAGTAATGCACGAAGATCCTGCCGCAGCACAGGTAGACAAATGGACCGTATGGAACATCCCCCTGCAGGCGTTTGTTGACAAGGGTGTTGATGTTACCAATGCAACTTCAATTGCCATTGGTATCGGTAACAAAACCAGTTTGCAGCCCGGCGGAACAGGGACAATGTACTTCGACGATGTTGGCGTTCATCCATAGGTGCAATAGGCCGAGATTCAGCCGTTAATTAAAATTGCACGGTTGATATTGTAGATTTGCTTGGAGTTCGGGGCTTATGCTGACTGGTTCGGTATAAGCCCCGCTCCGAGTTGACGGCTTTGGTATGCAGCCAAAGCACAGGCGTTTTTAATCTTTTTAAGGAGGATTATTATGCGTAGAAAAATAATTTATTTGATTACTATTGTTTTGGCGATGTCTCTGGCTGGTGTAACCAATGGAGCGGCAGGCGTGTTGGGCGAGTATTATCACGGTTCTGCAGGTGATCCCTGGCGG
>JBARRE010000710.1:0-2457 GCA_049644065.1 Sedimentisphaerales bacterium
CTTTTCTCCAGCGCACTTAGGAATCCATTCTCTCCCTCCAGGACGAGCGGAACCTCCGGGATGAAGCAGAAATTCGCATCGCTGCTGGCCAGGGTGGCATAAGCGGCAATGAAACCGGAATCGCGGCCCATCAGCTTGACCAATCCTACGCCGTTCCAGGCGCCTCTGGCCTCTTCGTGGGCGCCGCAGATCGCCGCTCGCGTTGCCTCAACGGCGGTCGAGAAACCAAAAGACTGCTCTATGCCGGATATGTCGTTATCGATCGTTTTAGGAATTCCGATTACAGATATCTTCAGCCCTCTCTTCTTTATCGCTTCAGCCAGGTCCCGCACGCCTCGCAGCGTACCATCTCCACCGATGGTGAATAATACGCCGATTCCCATCTGCTCCAGCTTATCCACCATTTCATCCGAATTCTGTGGGCCGCGAGACAATGACAGGATGTCTCCACCCTTGAGATGAATATCATTAACGAGTTCCGGCGTTAAAAGCATGGGCGGCTGCGGCGGTTTCGAGGTCAGGCCGGCATATCCGTATCGGAAACCGTAAACGTTTTTTACGCCATACTGCCAGGTAAGACTCAGTGTTATGGTCCGCACGACGTCGTTTAGGCCGGGACACAATCCGCCGCAGGTCACGATGCCGCAGTTCAATCCGGCCGGATTGAAGAAAATCTTCCGGCGGGGGCCTGCCCTTTCAAACGTTGGAAGTTCTATTCCGGAATCCTGAGAAGCCTTCAAACATTCAGAATGCGAGTAAACAAGAATTCTCTCATCGTCATCGACAAAATGACGCTTGCTTTGTATCAGGGGAGAATCGACTATTGGTGATCCAATTCTCTCGATGGCCAAATCAGGCAATTCATCAGGTATTAAACACGAAGCATCCATAAAATATCCTCAATCATTTTTCGAATTATCCTCTATGACCTGCCGCCTTGTCAAAGAGTTTCTGTGAGCCTGTTTGGATATGTCATGCGGAAAAGAAATATTTGGACTCCTCATTTTATTCGGACTATAATCACGTTATATATCAATAGCAGAACCCGGAAGCGAAGGATCCAGCTTAAGTTAGCTAATTACGGGTCCAGGCAAGTAAACGAATAAGGCAATCTCGTCGAAGTAATCCGCTGGAGGCTTTTATGAATATTATGCTGCGAATATCTTCAGTTTGTTTTTGTGTGCTTGCATTAGCCGGTCGAGCAATGCCTGCGTCAAATCCGGCCGAACTTCTCAAGGAGATTCAGCCTGCCATAGCAACGGTCATTACCTATGACGGCGACAAAAACAGCTTAAATAAAGGGACCGGATTTTTTGTCAATGAGCAGGGCCATCTAATTACGAATTACGGCATTTTAAAAGGGGCACACAGTGCCGTGGTTAAAATTTCCGATGGCAGGGAATATCCCATAAAGCTGGTGCAGGGGGAAAGTCCGGACAGTGGCCTCGTGAAGGTATCGGTCGATGTCTCTGAGGATGCCGTTAAATTCGTAAGGCTTGCCGGAGCAGTTCCGAAAGTAACCGAACAAGTAATCGTAGCCGACAGCTCAGCAAGAATCGAGCAAGCCTTAAGTGGTGGTATTGTTATCGCCGTTCGAGATATACCTTCAACGGGAAAGATATGTCAAATATCCGCACCGGTTTCTACCAGATCGATAGGCGCCCCGGTGCTCAACAGGAGAGCGGAAGTGATTGGTGTCGCCGCCATGCGGACGATAGAAGGGCAAACCGTAAACTTTGCTATTCCCATAAAACCGTTTCTATCTTTTGACTCAACAACAACCGGCAAGACTTTGAGCCAGTGGTCTTCCGACGCTTCCAAACAACAAATATCAGCGGTCTTGAGCTCATATCAGGATGGTATCGCTTTCGTGTGGGTCGGCAAAAACAAAAAGGCGCTCGATTGCTTCAAGAAAGTTGTCGAGGCCGATCAAAAGTCTGCAGGGGCGTGGTTTTATATCGGCTACTGTTATGCCGAACTTGGCAGTCATCTTGAGGCATTGGAGGCCTATGAATCTGCTATCGGCATAAAACCAGACGATGCACAGACTCATTATTATCTCGGTGCCGCTTATAACTATCTCGGGCGCCATATAGAGGCCATTGGAGCCTGCAAAAAGGCTGTAAGTATCGTACCAAAGCTGGCAGAGGCTTATTCCGTCATGGGACTATCCTATGCCAAACTTAGCCGTCACAAAGAAGCGATAGAAGCCTTCAACCAGGCCATCCAAGCCAGGCCTGATAATGCGGAGGTTCACTACGACTCGGGTGTACTATATGGCGAACTCGGCCGGCACGAGGAGGCCATGGAAGCCTTCAAACAGGCCATCCGAATCGATCCGGACTATGTGAATGCCCACTACAATCTTGGCGTCGCTTTCAGCGAACTGTGCCGCCGGTCCGATGCGATAGAGGCCTTAAAGCAGGCCCTGCGTATCAATCCCGCCCTGATGGAAGC
>JBARRE010000711.1:0-3656 GCA_049644065.1 Sedimentisphaerales bacterium
TGTCTTTTACGGCGAGAGACACAGCCAAAGCCGCGGAGATTCTCAAAACCATGATCAATGACCCGGAGTGCACAATCATGCTGTGTCTGGCCGGGAGTACAAGCGCCGCCGGGTGTATGCAAATCTATGTCGATATGGTCAAGTGCAACATGATCGACGTTATCGTTGCCACCGGGGCTTCGATTGTCGATATGGACTTTTTCGAGGCCCTGGGCTTCAGGCATTACAAGGCTACCCAGACTGTCGATGACGGAAAATTAAGAGACCTTCACATCGACAGGATATATGATACGTTCATCGACGAAGACGAATTGCAGGTTTGCGACAATATCATTACGGAGATTGCGAATTCTCTGACGCCGAGGCCCTATTCGTCGCGGGAATTTATCAGGAAAATGGGCCGCTATCTCATCGACAACTCTAAGAAGAAGGATTCTCTCGTACAGGCAGCATACGAGAATAATGTGCCGATTTTCTGCCCTGCCTTTTCGGATTCGAGCGCGGGCCTGGGCCTCGTAAAGCATCAGAAGGAAAATGAAGAGGGCCACGTCAGCATAGATTCGGTCAAGGATTTCCGAGAGCTGACGGAGATCAAAATGAGGTCGCCGGTTTCGGGCCTGTTTATAATCGGAGGAGGAGTTCCGAAAAACTTCGCCCAGGATACGGTGATTTGCGCCGAGGTTCTCGGAGAATCCGCGGAGATGCACAAATACGCCGTGCAAATTACTGTTGCCGACCAGCGGGATGGAGCGCTTTCCGGCTCAACCCTTCAGGAAGCACGCTCCTGGGGCAAAGTTGACACCGGATACGAGCAGATGGTCTATGCGGAAGCCGGCAGCGTTTTACCACTTATTGTTAGCGATGCATACCACCAGCGAGGCTGGGAAAGCAGAATCCAGCGCCAATGGGCCAAGATTTTCGAATAATCATTTACAGATAAAGGCAAAAGGAGTACAAATATGGCAAGAAGTACATCCGAACGTAGATTTCTTATTGTCTTGTGTTGTTCGCTGATATTAACAGGCTGCCGGGACAAGAATGACCAGCAGGCAAGTGAGGAAGCTGCCGAAGCAACAGCTTCACTGTCCAAAATCAGGTCTGATTTGACCAAAGCAAAAAGGCAACTGACCGATTTGAGAGAAGAGCTGCAGACGGTCAAGGATATCCGGGACGAGCTTGACAAGCAGGTAGCGCAAATTACTGCCGAGCGGGATAATGCTGTAAAAGCTGCTATGGCGGCAGAACAGAAAATCAAAGACCTGACCGCCCAGGTTAGTGAAATGCCCGACAGTCTCAGCTTGCTCGAAAATGAATTGAATGAACGAAATACTCTTATTGAGACTCAACAAATCACCATTGCCGAACAGCAGACGGCCATGGCCGAGCAACAGGCAATCATTACTGAGCAGGAAGCAACTATTGCCGCATTGGAGAAGATTATTCAGGAGCAAATAGCTGTTGAGGAACAACCGCAAGAGGTTGAGCAAGAGGAAATTCCCGAACCTGAGCCGGAAACGAACGATGAGGAATAGTAGTAACTCCCAGGCCGGCAATACTGTCATCTGGCGGTTGGATTTTAGAACATGCCATTTTCAAGTTCTTGTTTGAAATTGCCAGAACATTGAAAGCTAAAGGTTAAAGCAAATGTGGGCTTTCAAAAAATGTGCCGTTATTGTAGCTCATCCTGACGATGAGACGCTTTGGACCGGCGGCACCATATTGATGCATCCGGAAAGTGAATGGACGATTGTAACGCTCTGCAGGAAGAGTGACCCGGACCGGACACCAAGGTTTTTCCGGGCGATTAAGAAATTCAGTGCCACTGGAGCAATGGGCAATCTCGACGACGGGCCCGAACAATCCCCGCTTACAAGCCGTAGCGTGCAACATGAGATACTCCAAATCCTACCTTCAAATAGATTTGACCTTATTATCACTCACGGGCTTAACGGAGAGTACACACGCCATTTGAGGCACGAGGAAACGGCTCAGGCGGTGATGGCATTATGGAAAACCGATAGATTGTTCGCAGGACAGATCTGGAGATTCGCCTATGAAGACGGCGGCCGAAAGTATCTTCCTCGTGCCGTTGAAGATGCGGATATGCAGATAAGGCTGCCGGAAGATATATGGCAAAGAAAATATGATATAATCACAGACATCTATGGCTTCGGCCCGGACAGCTTTGAGGCCGGGACTACTCCGCGTGAGGAAGCTTTTTGGTGTTTCAAATCGTAAAGGAGCTTTAAGATCGTTCTGATAAGGGAGTTGAAAGATGAAAGTACTCTTACTATATGATTATCCCCCTTCACCGGGTGGGCTTGCGACTCAGGGTCAACTGCTTCACAGAGGGCTTGAGGAAATGGGGGTCGAAGTTTTCTCTGTAAACTTCGAATCGGCGCAGGAAAAGGAATGGTATTACAGATGGTTTGATCCGGATGTAGTCGTAGGGGTCGGTTATTGGGGACATACTTCGCATTTGGTTTTACACCCGAAACGGTATGGGATTACTCCGATCCCCTGGCTTGTCGCCGACGGCTATATGGCAAACTACCAGGAAATACTTGAAGACCTGCCGCTTATCCTGGTTACTTCCAACTGGGTCAAGAAAGTCTATATGCGAGATGGCCTGAGCGGCAAAAACATAGAAGTGCTGCACGTCGGCTGTGATACCGATTCGTTTATACGACGAGACAAGAAAGATCCTAAAGTTTCCACTGTCCGTGAAGCTTTAGGTGTAGCTGACGACCAGGTCATGGTTTTGACCGTTGGCGGAGACGCCGCCTCAAAAGGTGCACAGGAAGTGATGCAGGCACTGGCGATCAATGATGCCGAAGCTCCTGATTGGAAGTATGTCTGTAAGGTTTGGCCGCAACCCCGAACTGAAGAGCAGAATTTCGCCGATATGCAATTAGCCACGCACCTGGGAATCGAAAAAAACGTAATATATACGACCAGCCGGGTATCCCGTAATTTCATGCCTTATCTCCTTGCTGCCTGTGATATCTATGCAGCTCCTTCCCGCCTTGAAGGATTCGGGATGATACAAATCGAAGCAAACGCCTGTGAAAAGCCTGTTATTGGTATAAAAGCGATGGGAATGTTGGATACCATGGTACACGGCAAGACAGCTTATCTTGCAGACGTGGCTCAGGAGATTCGGCTGCGAGAAACGATGCTCGGTGATGAATCCGGCTACGAAACGGGGCATAAATACGTCTTCAAAAGACCTCGAATCGTTGATTACCGGGCCAGTATACATGATATTGCCAACTATATGATGGACTTAATGAAAAAACCCGAATTGAGAGAACAGATGGGCAAGGAAGGCAGAAAACGGGTAGTCGAAAACTTTGACTATAGAGTCATCGCCAAAAGGTTTGTTAAAATCGTCTCGAAGCGACTTGGAATTTCATAATATGGAAGATAAAAACAAAAAACTATTGGAAAAAGCGAAACAGGCAGCTCTCGAAGTTTTGCTGCATAATAACCACGGCCCATTTCGGGGTCTGCCAAGAACAGCAGGCTGGGGCTATCCCGAGCCGTACACGCGAGATTTGCTGATCAGCTCATTCGGAATTCTGACCGCAAAAAATGATAAGCTGATAAAATCATTGAAACGCGTCCTGGAGACTCTTGCCAAAAATCAATCTCCG
>JBARRE010000712.1:0-2277 GCA_049644065.1 Sedimentisphaerales bacterium
ATCGCAAATCGCCCCGCGTCACGTGCGCTTTGACTGCACGTCCTGCTCGTAGGTTCTTACTTCGTCCAGCCAGGCCATGCCGGCCGGCACGCCGTGCTTCAGGCAGTAGTGGTCCCAGACCGCTCCCAGCGGCATGGTCTTGAGCTCTTCCTGCATCGCCAGGCGTCCGGTGTAATCGCCTTGAAGTTCCATTTCGCGTAATGTTTCCGAAGGTTCCAGCAGGGCGATCAACAGTGCCTTTATCATGCACCGTGTCCCTATCACCCATGCTGCGATGCGGTTGATGCTGGCGTCGAAGAAGTCCAGGCCGATGTGCACCCGTTCGAGATACTCGCCGCGAACGATCTCCTGCGCGATGGCGCGCAGTTCGTCCGAGAGAATCACCACGTGGTCGCTGTCCCACCGCACGCCCCTGCTGACGTGTAGCAGGATTTCATCGATAAAAGTCATTACCGATGATATCTTGTCGGAGACGACCTCCGTTGGGTGGAAGTGTCCCGTGTCCAGGCAGAGTAACGTTTTGTTTTCGATGGCATAGCCGAGGTAAAACTCATGCGAGCCGACAACGTAACTTTCCGAGCCGAGACCGAACAGCTTGCATTCGACGGCGTCGAGCAGCCTGCTGCGGCCTATCTTCCTGGCGAAGATTTCATCGAGCGATTTTTTCAGCCGTTCGCGCGGTCCTTTGCGGTCGGCGGGAATGTCCTTGGAACCGTCCGGTATCCAGAGGTTCGTGACACAGGGCGTACCCAGTGCGTTTCCAATTGCAGCTCCGATATTCCGGCATACAATTCCGTGCTCGATCCAGAATTTGCGTATGCTTTCATCGGCGCTGGACAGCGTGAAACCGCTGTCGGCTTTCGGATGCGAGAAAAATGTTCCGTTGAAATCCATTCCCAGGCCGTTTGCTTTGGCCCAGTCGATCCACGCCGTGAAGTGTTCCGGCTCCAGTTCGTTACGCTCGACTTTACCACCCGCTTCGGCGTACATTGCGTGCAGGTTCAACCTGTGTTTTCCCGGTATCAGGCTCAGTGCTTTGTCAATGTCGGCCCGCAATTCATCGGGCGTCCGCGCTTTGCCGGGATACGCGCCGGTGGCCATTATGCCGCCCCCGCTGAGCCCTTCTTTGCTCTCGAATCCCCCGACGTCGTCTCCCTGCCAGCAGTGCAGCGATATGGCTATTTTGCTCAGCCGGTCCATCACCTTGTCACTGTCGACACCCAGTTCGGCGTAACGCTGCTGCGCCGCCTCATACGCTTTTTCGATCTTCTTCAAACTGCTCATCATGAATCCTTAAGGTATAGTTTTGTTTATAATATGACACTCAAGAGACGTAATTTTCCAGAAGTATTTTCTCCGCCTGCCTGGTCCAGAGTCCGTCGCTGAGGCACTCGGCGACGTCCGGCATTTTTTCATCCAGCTCTTCCAGTCTCACCAGCCCTAAATCCTGGCATGCCGGATAGACGATAATCTTGCCGGCGATAGAGCGGTTCTCGACCGCCCGGATTCCGGCAGTGGCGCCTTCAAGCCCGCTGATCGCGGCTACGCTGAGGTTAGTATCGAGTCGGTCGGATTCAGCCTTGGAAAGCATGAGCTTCATATCATCCAAAGTCGAGCCGCTTGTCCCGATGAAGTACAGCCGCTTTTCGATGTAAGTATCGAGGTCAATTTCTCCGGTAACTGTTGCCGGGATGCCGGCGAAGATGTTTATCAGGCCCCGCTCTGCGGAACTATGCACTGCTGCGGCGACCAGGGCGGGAATTGGCGCCATCAAGGCCGTGTAATCGAATGCCCCGGGTGACTCTTGCCTGGTTGGGTTATACGTCTTATACTCCACGCCGTTCTTTTCGGCCAGAGGGGCGGCGATTTTTGTCAACGCAGCCAGTCTGACGTCATCCACGTCGCTTCCGAAAACGCTGACACCCTCGACGCCCTGACAGATATTGCGGATAACGTGCATCATTCCCATTGGGCCACCTGCGCCGATGATGTTAATTTTGTCGCCGGGACGGATTTCATCGGTCTCGGGTATGATTTCCATCGACTCGGCCAGATCCGATCCGGTAGTGCCGATTATCCGGATGCCACCGTAATGAACTCTGCCGACCATGGTGACGACATCCCTGCCGAATTTGCCGCCGCAGAGAACAATGTTCAGAATACCTTTCAGTGCGACTTTTGCAAATAATGCTTCAACAACCTCCGGCACGGAGCCGAAATAAATCACATCATCATAGCCGGCATTGGCAAGCTCGCCTATATTTTCAGCTTTCTTCA
>JBARRE010000713.1:0-6624 GCA_049644065.1 Sedimentisphaerales bacterium
CTCGAACCGGGTGACATCATCGCTACCGGCACGCCGTCGGGCGTAGGTTTCGCAACAGGCAATTACCTGAAAGCCGGCGACCGCATCGAAGCAACGATCGACAACCTCGGCACCCTGACTAACACCCTCGGTCCAAAACCAAAGGAATTCTACGAACCGCTGAGAAACACTGATTAACACGCCGGACGTCGCTGACAGGAAGTGCTTGATTTATAATCTTGTACCTTTTCTTGAAAGGGACAAAAAATGAGAAACGCAGCATTTCTCTCATTGATCGTCATAGCAGTTTTCCACGTTGCTCTCTTAGCTCAATCTGACTCTGCGTCCGAAGACAGCAGGCAGGTGACTCAGAAAGAACGCGGCCGGATTTCCGGCGTTGTGCTTGACTCTGCGACTGAAAAGCCAATCATCGGGGCATATGTTGGAATAGGTGACTTTGGCGATTCCAGCGGCTCCAACTATTCGAGACATCGCCGGCAAGGGCTTTTTGCAAAAGCTCAGACCGACCAACAAGGCCGGTTTGCTCTTGATGGTCTTGCCTTCCGGGACCATCCGCTGGTAGTAACGCATCCCGGATTTATCAGACATGATCAGATGGTTGCCCTGCGGAAAGGCATGTCAGAGCCCGAAGTTAAGGTCACTCTAAGGCCGGCGGCGGAAATCAATGTCACGATAGTTGATTCTTCCGGCAAGCCGCTCGAAGGATTTTGGCTGTTCCGCCTCGAAGCTCTGGATGGGCATAAATTTATTCCGCTCGGGCGAGACCCACATTTATCAACGTTCGCCTCGAGTGTCTGGATTGAACGCCCGAAACCTTCGCTGTTGTCTTCAAAGGATTTTTCTTTCACAGAGTTAAACAGCGGCGAATACTCGATCGACGTTATGAAATTTGTCGGATCTGACGACACTGCGCCAGCCCCTTCCGGCATGATGAGGATGCCACTGGACACGTCCAACGTCACCTACTATGGAGGAATTGACAAAATTATTGTCGATGCGGGACAGACCAAAGAGGTCCGGCTAAAACCGGCGGACTATCAGACCAGCGTGACAATAAAAGTGCCGCAGAATCCTGTAAAAAATCAACGGATACCACCGTTCGTCATTATCAGCCGAAATGTTGGCCTTTTATTGTGGAATGACGGAAAAGTACACCACCCCGAAGACCATCGATTGGGTCGATTGCAGAAAAATGCTCTGTACTACAACATGGTGATAGATGGAGATGTTTTTAAGATTAAGAACCTGCCGCCCGGCAGCTATAGTGTCTTCGCCGGGCCTGTCTATTTTATGAGTGCGGCCAGAATGGAGGTTTCAAGTGGCCGGGAAGTGGTAGTAGACATTCCCTCGATAAAGCCGAGTGAACAGGCAAGAGTTAACCTCTGGACCTTTGACCGCAAGATCATGCTCGAAGATGGGCAGCACAGCGTCTCACAGCTTTGTGCGCTGGTCAGCACGAGGACCGA
This sequence comes from Sedimentisphaerales bacterium, assembly GCA_049644065.1. Taxonomy (GTDB): domain Bacteria; phylum Planctomycetota; class Phycisphaerae; order Sedimentisphaerales; family Anaerobacaceae; genus JAFGPJ01. Next base: position 1,467 of record JBARRE010000713.1, read on the forward strand.
TTCAAACCCGCGACTCGTTTGCAACCCCTCAATCGAAAACGAAAGACTCGAACTGGGTAATAGAGAAGCAACAATCTGGGAACTGATGGAAGCGGTTTACCTGGCCCGAGGCTGGAAGCTCATCGAGCAGGGCGACCGGACGCTGCTGCTGTGTCCGGGCCAGTGATAACATCGCAGACCGGCATCCACATTAAATGCACCGTTGGAATCTCATGTACGCTGAAAAACACCCTCGGCCCAAAACCCAAAGAATTCTACGAACCGCTAAGCTGATTTAGACTGTTATGGCTTCGCGGGCTTGGTGTCTTCCTTCTTTGATGTCGGCTCCTTCTGCCGCTTGTACTCTAATGTCATTCCCGGTTCATCGCCGAGAGTGCCATATTCGTCCAGTGAGTACAGCTCGCACTTCATCGTATTGGCATCGACTTTCGAATAGATGAATCCCATTCTGGAGACTTCGCCGTATTCGCCGGCATGCTCGCTTTTGAATATAGCCTTGCCGTACTCAGCTTCCCAGACGCCTTTGCCGTTACCACCTCTGGAATCTACTCCTATCTGGACGACCTGCTCCTCGGCAGCCTTGAAGAAGATGATGCCGTGATACTCGAAATCGAATCCTTTGAAATGTACGCTGAGAACGTGCGGTTTTAGCGCCCATTTGTATTCCATCGTATACTTTTGGCCGTCAGGTGACTCGCCGGCCCAATTACCGACCAGCCATTCACAACCTGACTGTTCCATCAGAGAACCCAGGCTCTCCTGGGCCGATGCGGCGGAATTCCAGATGATAAGACCGACTACGGCTGCCAGAAAAATCTTTGTCACATTCTTCTTCAGTACTGTTGTTCTTTGCGGCTTCATTGTGCTTGGTTCCTTTCTTTTATTGAGATTGCCATTATCAGGTTCACCCTTAAATCCGATCCTCTGAATAGTATCAATTAAGATACCATATTGGGCGTTAAATAGCTACTTGTCTCGATTTTTTTTATTCCCGGGCCGGTGGCAGAAGCCTATGGCCGGGCCGCCAAAGTTATCAGAGGCAATTCGCCGCTACGAATTTCTTTTCATTACAATCAATTGGAAGTATCATTACTGTAGAAACGGCAATTAAATGTTCCCTGTGATTTATGCCCTTCTGTTCTTGTGCCCTTATACGCAAACCTTATAATCTATAGTATAGTATCGAGATGAATGAGGAAAGAAATACAAACGAAGGGGCTTGCAGAGCATGTCGGCATAATTTATTGTCTCAGGAGCATCCCTGATATTTTACTTTTTTAACCTGCCCTTCCTGGCAGTACTCGGCATAATTGGGGCCGCAAAGACAGGTTTTCGGCCATCCTTTAGCCTGATCGTTAAGGTTGCGATTGATAAAAGCCTCAGTCTCACTCTTAGCCCTGTGACCTATATTAATTAAATCCTGAGAATCCATAGCCTGGTTCTTTCGCCGGTAATCTTAGTTACAACTAAAATCTCTTTCTTTCATATATATAGACGCTCGTATCAGCTTTTTATTAACAAAATTCCAAAAAAAATCTCAAAATCTCGGATTCGAAGTTGAGAAAAGGAATTTTGTTGAGCACGACCGTTCATATACTTGACATCTTACCGGAGCCGGACACTGCCGATCGACGCTCCCATTCGGCTTGTTATCGTATTTCCTATGGAGTGCTACGAGTTTCCGGCCAATGGCCGGCATATTGGGTTTGATTGGCTTTGTTTTTTGGCCGCATCCAACCACTATAAATTCCATAAGCCGTTACTATTACAGTCTTAACGCCATTTTGCCCTTTCGAAAATTGGCTTTGTTTTTTCAAATCGCACTCTGTAAAACGTGCTGGAATCTGTCTTTCAGCCTCCATTCTGTCCGTTTCCCAACCGACATGGGGCAACACGCGTCCGGCTACAAAACCGGAGTTGTCGGATTTCGAGCTTCGTGCTTCGGATTTCCGGCCAACGGCTGGCGTTTGGCTCCATTCGACGTTGCTCAGGACAAGCTTGTTTTTTCAAATTCCTTTTCTTCATTTTGACGCTGTCCGCTGAACGCGGAACACTGAACGATAATGAACCTGTCCGACAATTCCTTCCTGACGGATTGGCTTTGATTGGGTTTGTTTTCACCAAGTGTCCAATCGCATTATTTTATCATAATTCTTTGTTTTTACTGGTTTTGTGTTTATATTACCCTTTCAAAAATTGGGTTTGTTTTTTCAAATAGGGTCATAGCTACGAAGACACCAAGACACGAATTTATAGTTCTGTATTCAATCCTGATCCTCTGATATGCTGATATCCGTCGTATCATCCTGTCTCCTGACTCCTGTATTCTGTATCCTATGTCTATTTTGTTATCTATTATACGAACCATTATACAAAATGTCCACAGAATTCTCAAAATTTCTCCATGAGACGGCGTCCATTGTGCGTATTGCGTAGTGTATATTGCGTATCGCGTGCTGTGGATTGCATCTTAGGTTTCTCGTTTTGAACTTAATTCTCTAATCCGCCCAATTCACTCATTTGCTAAGACAATTCTGAGTTGAGATCAAGTTGGTCCTGCTGTTTCCGGTTTGAACAAAGACTCTTGGCATTTTTTCGGAATTTCTGTCACCTTTTTTTATTTCTGGTTTCTATTGTATTGACGGGCTAATATGTGTTTTTGAAAGGGTAAGATCATGCTGGATAGCACATCGAGTGAGATTGAATTGCTCAAAGCAAGCATGAAAGGCGATACTGTTGCGTTCGGAGCTGTTGTGAAAAAGTATCAGTCTTTGGTTTGCGCAATAACTTTCAGCGCCACGGCAAATCTGGACAAGAGTGAGGAACTGGCCCATGAAGCTTTCATAAGAGCCTGGACCAACATTGCTCAGCTTAAAGACCTGACAAAATTCCGAGCCTGGCTATGCAGTATTGTACGCAACGTCATCCGAAATTACATAAGAGACAAGAAACGCGATGTTGTCGGGCAGGCCGCATCGTTGCAGAAAACAACGGAGATTTCTTCGCTGAAATCCGAGCCGCTTGAGGTGGTAATAGACAAGGAGCAGCAGGCTGTGATACGCAAGGCATTGGGGGATATCCCGGAGAGCTACCGTGAGCCCTTGATATTATTCTACCGCGAGCAAAAATCAGTGAAACAGGTTGCGAAGCTGCTTGAGCTATCTGAAGACGCGGCAAAAATGCGAGTTTTTCGAGGGCGCAGGCTGCTCAAGGATCAGATTAGTGCTATGGTCGAAGACACGGTCGGCCGAACGGGCCCGGGTAAGGCGTTTACTGCGGGCGTGGTAGCATCCATTGCCGGGATGGCAATCGAGGGCTCCGGAGTCGCCACCGCTGTTGGAATTGGCGCAGCGGCTTCTACGACGGGCGCTACGGTGATCATCAAGACTATAATGAGCGGGATGAGTGCCAAGATAATTGCCGCAGCAGCGGTCGTTGCTATTGGTGTCGGAGCGGTAGTGACTTATAAACGTATTGCCAACCTGGAAGGGAAGCAAGATTCATTCGTTACGACAAACACTCCACAAGAGCAAGAATGGAGTGAGGTCGCCCAAGATGTTGCTGCAACAGAACAGGTTGGAGGGGCAAGTACGGTTTTTAACACAAAACAACGCAACGAAGCCACAATTATCAAAGAAGATGATTCTGTAGCCGTAGAAGGGGAAGCAGACAAAGGCGCCGATGATCCAAATGTAGGAGAAAGCACAATAAGTGTTTCAGGAGTTGTTATCGACAAGCGGACTTCCAGGCCAATCAAAGGCGCAGAAGTTTTCTATAGCTTCTCCGGGCAGAGGCATTCAGTTATTGCTGATGTTAATGGTCATTTTGCATTTTTGGACATGCAGCCGAGCGAGAGACAATATGTTAACGTAATTGCTAAAGACTACACAACCCGCAGAATAATCTTGAACATTGTGAAGGACAAAGTCTTTCTGGACTTAAAGATTGAGCTTACCCAGGGAGCAGGAGTTGCCGGCATCGTTACCGATGAGAGTGGAGAACCAATCGTTGGGGCAAAAGTGAAAACATTTCACTTTACAAATCACCCAGTAACAACCGCTGAAGACGGCGAATATGAGATCGACGGTTTGGATCCTGCATTTGGCCATTACTCTCTACATGTGACTCATCCGAATTATCCTGCAATTCAAGTATCATTTCCGTCACCGGCAGCCGGACAGACTACACTGATGGACGTTGTTCTAAAACCAGGCGTGACTGTACATGGCAAGATCACTGATTCGGAAGAAAATCCTGTTGCTGATGTTGAAATAGGCACTACCACATCGCTGATTATGTGGAATTCTGTTAAATGCAAGACCGATACAGAAGGTATGTACACATTGGAAAATGTACCTGTAGGTGAATTGGTGCTGTGGGCCATGTCTGATAAACATGCTCCTTATGTTGAACGATTTCCTCTGGATGGTTCGGAGGCCCGAAAGTTAATCAACATCCAGTTGGATGATCCCTGGCCCTTGCGAGGAAAGATCGTGGACACTCGTGGAAACGCTGTGCCTGGCGCAAAGGTGATAATCGAGGAATACAAAGGAGTAGGCAGTTTCTTTGCCAGTAAGGATCAATCTGATTCCGGCGGCCGATTCGTGATTCCCAATGCTCCGGCGACAGGGAAGGTGACAGTCCATGTGTACGGAGAGGATATATCCAGAATAAGCACTGAACTTGAAATGGGCCAGCGAGAATATGTCATCACGGTACATAGGAACAGAAAATTCTATGGAAAAGTGGTAGACGACAAAACCGATGCGCCTATTACGAGGTTCAATGTGAAACTCAGAAGCAGTAAGAAGGGCTCCAATCCTGGCTGGGGATATTCGGTCACATGGTCCGACGAGGGGCATTATTTCGACTCTGAGCAAGGCTTTTTTGAGACCGATGATCTCCAAGTGAGTGCTGAGTACTCAGTAACAGTATATGCAGACGGCTTTGATCCACTGACGATCGATCCGGTCGTGATACCACTAATTAACCTGGGCTCAGGCCGTACCGAGTTCAGGCTCAAGTCTCCTACTGCAATTACCGGTCGGATTGTCGACAGCAATGACGTGCCGATAGTCGGCGCCAGAATTCGCTTTCTGACAGATGACAACAAGCTTTACCACTACGACGACCGGGATACGACTTTCAGTAACTCCAA
>JBARRE010000714.1:0-1759 GCA_049644065.1 Sedimentisphaerales bacterium
CCCCAGCTCAAAGCCGACCGGAATTTTCTGGAGCTGCAAAAGGAGCTGGTCAATACCGAGAACCGCATCCAGGCCGCCCGCCGTTTCTTCAACGGGAACGTGCGCGACTATCGCAACAAGTGTGAAACCTTCCCCAGCAGTATCATTGCCGGAACGTTCGGCTTTCAGAAGGAGGACTACTTTCAGGTAAGCCCATCCGTCCGCGATGTGCCGGACGCGGACTTCGGTTAATCCTGCAACTGCCTTTTTACCGCCTGGGCATGGATTAGCTCGAATACGGCCTTGATGAATTCGCCGTCCAGGTCGAGCTGCCCGGCTTTGGCTATGTGGTCCTTCAGAAGGTTCTCCCACCGGTTAATCTGAAGCACGGAAATACTGTGTTGCTGCTTGAGTTTGCCTATCTCCTCGACCCACCTCATCCGCTCGGCCAGGTCCTGTATGATTTGCGAATCCACGTGACTGATCTCGGTGCGCAGACGTGCTATTTTCGCTTTTACCTGTTTGTCGGTTATCGTTGTGTTTCGTGCCCTGAGCCTGTCGAGAAGCTCGATCAGGACTTTGGGCGTAATCTGCTGTTTCGAATCGCTCAACGCGCGGTCGGGATCGATATGAGTCTCTATCATGAGACCCTCGATACCCAAATCCAGCGCCGTCTGGGAGATCGGTTCAATGTAATCCCGGCTGCCGCCTATGTGGCTCGGGTCGCAAATAATCGGCAGATCTGGCAGAAGCCTTTTAAGCTCAATAGGAATCCGCCAGTTCGGACTGTTTCGGTATTCCATCTCAACGAAAGTCGAGAAGCCCCGATGTATGGCGGCAAGTTTTTTTATGCCGGCCTGATACAGCCTTTCGATAGCCCCCAGCCAAAGGCCAAGCTCGGCGTTGATGGGATTCTTCACAAGAACCGGCACATCAATCCCTTTCAGGGCATTGGCTATCTCCTGCACCATGAACGGGTTTACCGTCGTCCTCGCTCCGATCCAGAGAATATCAATATCATTATCCAGACAGAGTTCGATATGGTGTGCGTTTGCCACCTCGGTCGTGGTCAGCAGAGAAGTCTCGGCCTTAACCGCCCTGAGCCATTTTAGGCCGACTTTGCCGACACCTTCGAAGCTGTTAGGACGCGTACGGGGTTTCCACACCCCGGCACGAAAAACCTTCACATGGGGGCAGCTTGCAAGTTCTCTGGCTGTTGAAAGGACCTGCTCTTCGGACTCGGCACTGCATGGCCCCGCTATTACCCAGGGAGTCTTGTCAAATTTCAACCATGTTGAGATTTCCGACAGATTTCTGTTCAACTTCTTAAGGTTATCCGTCATTTAACTGCAATACCTCGACACCAACTATGTTTTCTCTGTTACGAAACGTCGCATTTCACGAACAATGCAATTTTATCAGCACATTAAGGCAGTTGCAATATAATGATATTTTTGGTATTTTGGTTGGATTGAGATGGACGGTTAAAATATTCTTATTCCACCATATTTAGGAGATCGTTATGAAATGCTGTAGAATGTTGGTTCTGGTTGTATGTGTTGCTCTGATTGGTTTTAATGGAATTATTGTGTATTCCGGCGAGCAAAACAAAAAGATCGCCGAATTCCGCAATGAGTTTGTCAAGAACTTCCAGCGGACCGGCCTGAACACTACGGTCGGCGATGCCATGATGCTGCGAATTCTGGTCGAAAGCTCAGGGGCCAAACGCGGGATCGAAGTCGGATCGGCCAGCGGCTTCGGAGCCGTCAATATGGGAATT
>JBARRE010000715.1:0-18820 GCA_049644065.1 Sedimentisphaerales bacterium
AGCCAGCGTATTGCTATCGATATGCAACGAGAAGAACAGGCTCAAGGCCGTTTACAAACAATACAGATACTTCATAATGTGAGAAATGGAATAGAATGTTCCCGGTAACTATGCTACAGTCTCGAAACTTGTATATATTTCTGCTTACGGTATGATGCCGGTCACAATGAATCTCATCGAGCATAAATGCATTAGAATTGAACCCTGATGCCTTCATAATGCAGAATCCTGTAAGATCTTCGGTCTGACCGAAAGTGCTTCGTAATTCAAGACACTCCATATCTCATTGGCCTTCTCCAGCCTGCCTGCCATGTACCCCATGGGCATCATTAGGTAGACAGTTTCCCGGAACATGACATTTCCGGACATTATACCCGTGATAAAGAAGAGGCCGAATACGGAGGCAGCAATGATGATACCATCATCTCGGAGCCTCCATGTATGTCGAAATAGAACAAAGAGCCCCACTAGGATCATCAAGTAGGACAGAACTCCTATAGCGCCATAGTCATGCAGCATCTCCAGTATGTCGCTATGTGCATATATATGATCGATCCATATCTTTTCGAGATACTCTGGTGTGCTCCAGAATCCAAAGCCGCATATCCAATTAAAGAAATCAGCTTCCCTCCAACGTTCAAGCAGCAATGGGTAGAATTGTAAACGACCCGATCCCCCATCAACTTTCAAACTTGAAAACCGTTCGATTATTTCTCGCAATTGGCTTACACAAATAAGAGACCATACAACAACTATACCTGAGATCCATTTTGCATTTTTCCGAATGAACTGCCATAATCGTCCTAAACGACAGCTTGCCAGTATAAGTGATATACAAAGGACAGCTTCAGCAAGAATAGCTCCTCTCTTCAATGAAAAAGGAGCCAAAAGCAAAACAACAGCACCTATGATATATCCCTTTCTGTCTCCGGCCACAATCAGGCAAAGCGATACTGCGAAAATGGAAAGAAGTTTCCAGCCAACGTTCGAACTGGCGCTTCCGGCTATTTCAGCAATCTCTGCCCTAAATTCGAGTTGCGAAACATAATACCATATGGCGAAAATAGACAGGCAAATAAGTAAACAAAAAAGCTTCGTCGTGTATCCTCTGACATCGTCAGCAAGTATCCGAAAGAAGAAATACCCAATGGGCCAATATATGTACTTCGAGAAGGCTATCAACTGTTCACGGCTTGAAATTAACGTGGCATGAAACGCCGAAAGAAACAAGAATACAATCAAGCTCAATTCCCAGAACATCACTGCAGGTATTTGGGGTAATGTATAATTACAGCACACGAAAACAGACATTGCCCCCAAAATTACTATCTGTATTGCGTGACAAAGCATTCTGTTGTTAGTACTAATCTCATTCGTATGACTTTCACCAGGAAATGCCATGTCAGCGAACAGCGAAGCCGACATAAGAAGTAAAACGACATTTGCAAATAAATCCTTATTATTTAAGATTCGTTGATACATGGTGAACCATACATTACGGCCAAAATATTAGGCTGCAATGTCATTTATTTATTCTTGATAAAAAATGCTCAATTTCTGTTTATGAGACTACTGCGGAAGTCTTCTCTGTCAGCAAACCGACGTGGCAAAACTTTTTTCCAGCTATAATGCAGGAAAAACCTTGTGACCGCATTGTACATAACCATCAAATCAGAACGAGTAAGCCAAAAAGTTTCCAGAGGATTAAATCTGCTAAACTTGAGAAAGCCAAGTGTTATAATAGCTGAGCTTGTTATATAACTAAAAGTCATTGCGATGGCTGCTGCCGGCAGACCCATGACAGGCAACAAAAGCCAAAGTATGACAATATTCACAATCACTCCGGTTGCCACCGCAAAAGAATCCACACCGGGATGATTCGTTCCCTGAAGATAAGAAGTGAAAACCTTACAGATACATCGAACGAGCGTCCCAACGGCTAAAATTCGAATTAGTGGAACAACCGGCAGGAACGATGGTGAAAACATCAACTTTACTACAGGTGTTGCAAATACAGTGATTATTAAAATCAGGACCGCACAAGTAAGCCCGGTTAGCCGGGCACAACGTGCGATCAACTGCGGATGTCCCATCTTGTCCTCCGAAGCCTTCGGCAATAAGACTGTCATTATCGTATCAGGAATAGTCATTACGCCCGTGTACATAATCCGGGCGGCCACCGCCATAAAACCTACCTCAACTTTTGTAGCAAACATTGCCAGTATTACAGTTCCCACTTGAACATTGACGTTGTTGGCAATTTGCCCTACATGGTAGCGAAGCCCGTAGCAGAAGACCTTTCTCAGACTTGCCATTGAAGGTCTCACTATCTTGATATTGTACTTCCAGCAAAAAAACAGCAGTACCGCGATCATGACCAGCCATTGCCTCAAGATACAGGCCAGCAGTGCCCCGTGTACACCCAATGACATGACACCAACAAACATTAATGCTAAGAGTAACAATGACACCCCGTTCAAAATTGATATTACTGCAAACCAGCGGAATTCATGCATGGCTGTCAACAGTCGTAGAAATACGATCGAAAAAAACGTTGAAGGTATTAACAAGAGAGCCAGGTGAAATGATGTTGTATCCGCGGCATCGAAAAAAGCCCATGGCAGATTCATAAGCAGCATGCCGGTAATAATCGCCAGGAAGGAACTAATCATTCCATAAATAAATGTCAGAGTTATTACTTCCGACAACGTCAATAGCTTAGAGGCCACGAAATAGATACTTGCTACAGGCCATCCATTTAAGAAACATAACGTCAGAAGCGCATTAAATACCAGACAGACTTCATAGGAGCCTCTCCCCTCAGGTTTAAGAAACCATGCCAAACAAACTTCAAGGCCAAGTCCGGTTATAAGAATGACGATCTTGGACAGAAATATTGCTAAAAAACTATCTGTGAGAGATCTCATAAAATCCTATGATAACAATAAACCGACAAACCCACTTATCGAGGTACAAGCACAGCAGCATACATATTTATCAGAATGCAATTAAGAGATTCCTTATTTGTTAATGATACCTTAATCTTGCAGTCTTTACCGATTGCTAATCCTCATTCAGCTTTCTATGTGTTTATGAAGATATTTGTATGTTCTTCTAATCTAATTCCCACGCGCCAATATCGGGTTTACCGTCATTAACCTGAACAACATCATCCCAATCGAGAGGCAAATTCGTACCTCTATCCACAGCCGGGCTATATTCCTCAACAGCAAACAGATCAAAAAAACGCTGATACTGAGATTCCAATAGGCTTGGTAAGCCTTCTTCTATAACATTTTGATAGTCCATAACTGACAGCGTGTCATAAGTCAGTGCATCCGACTCATCGCTGTCGAGTTGCTGTTTCGCCCTGAAAAAAGGATCCCGTTGGAATCCGTTGAGATCCATTCCTGTCTCCCGCTGCATTTTTCTGAAATCACCATACAAATATCCATCTGATGTGTCACTGTACTTGAAATATGCGATATATCTGGTTGGCCCATTAGGTCCTATCCAATATAGATCGTAATCAGCATCGGGACCATTGGTGAAGGGAAAGAAATCCCAACCCAATGCAGAATCTTTATCGACATACCGCCAGTACAGCTCGGCCCCTCTTTCGCGATACTCGAGGTGGAATATATTGTTCCTATAAATATGGCGACCAAAAGCCGGATAATCGTATGGATGATGTGATATCAAATCACTTAGAGCGAATGTGTTATGATAAAAATAGCACAACTCATTTGTCGTGTTTGCCCCATCAGTGCCAGCCTTATTCAGAGAACCGCAATGGTAGAACAGATTTCGGTATATCCTTACGGGTCCACCCAAGAACGCGGTTACTCCAATCGAACTATCATCAACATGATGAAAGAAATTACGATATATTTGAACCTCGGGACAATAACCGTCTATGTTGATATGTGTTGACATACAATTGGATAATATATTGTCATGGATGTCGATATTGCCGTTGGCCAGTATAGCAGCATAGTAGCCATGGATGACATTGCTGTGGATATCAATTTGCCTTTTGGTGTAATTTTCATAGTGTTCTAATGCGATGGCGTGAGTCCATAAGACTGTTCCCTTACAGTCATAGTACCAATAGCGTTCCCACATCCCTTTTTGCTGAATGAAATTGCGCGCAATAGTGATATTCTCAGCATTCTTCACATTAATCGCATACATATTGTTAATGAAGTAGCAGTCCTCGATTTGGGCACCATCTGCGTCATTCCCCACAACTACTGTATAGCCAGCTGAGTTTTTGAGTACGAGATTAGAGATTGTGACGTTTCCTGCTTTTATGATGAATAAATTCTCTAAGACCGGTATTGAATACGTATGATTGTTAGGATCATCCTGGACAGCACTCCATACATACAGCATGGCCTCTTGTTCATGATACATGAACCGTCCCGGAATACGTATCTCCTGCTTGTACCACTGTGAGGGAAGGAACATGGGGCTATTGGGATCGAGTTCGTTGATATCGCTGTATGGAGCGCCATATCCACTCTCTCCATATTCAACAAAAGCTCCCACATACCCCCTCATCAGGACATCATCTTCATAGACCTGCATCGGGATACTATCCGCAGATTGACCTCCACCGTAACTATTGAATTGGTTGGGCGTCAGCTGCGGCTTATACCATTGATATGCAGTCCTGTATACGTTACCTTGGACGTGTTCCCAAGAGGATTGGCTAAACGTCTGGTCGGCTCCATCAATAATCGGAGGGCGAAGGGGATTAAGCGCTTTTATAATAATATCATCCTTGAGGATAGTTACTGTCTCGTGATAAGTTCCTTCCTTAACAAGAATTAAATCTCCAGCATCAGCTTGATTTACAGCCTGCTGAATGCTACTGAAATACCTGTTCCCATCACTTATGAGCGTTTGGTCGACGATAAAAGTAGAAAATTCGTCATGGGGGACAATTAAATTAAAGCAAGTAGATGTACACGAGATGACAAACAGAATCAACGACAAATGTTTCATAATTATCACTCCAAATTTTTAAATCCGTGGCTCGAAACGAGACATATCATGGGGACTGCAATCGCTTTAGTTATATTTTCCTAAATAATCATATAAATCGTATCTCCAGCATTACTACACTGGGAAAATTTAATACAAGGATACTTACACCTAAACACTAACTGTATATTATGGCATGCTCATCGATCAGTCTGTTAAACAGAGTAGCCCGATTGCCAGCGGACTCAAGTGAACCATTTACAGAGACAGCTATCTCAAATTTCCGCGATGTCTCACCCATGTTTACTGAAAGAGGAACGGTCACAATGACCACCCTCGATAGTGCCAGCTGGGCATTCGCCGTTCGCCATACATCTGTTTCGATACGACCATCACAATATTTCCTCGTAAGTGAAATCCAGGCAAAGTCCATTCGTCGTGCGGCTTCGCAGACGGCAGCCCACCACTGTTCAGACGTGTGTGCGTTGCGAAAGTGAAGCTGGGCGTACTCAAAGTCCGTTCGCTCACGTTTGTACTGGCTGGCTATCTTATGTTTTCTCTGCAATCCGGATATAGTCTCCCGAAGGCGAATCGAACCAACTACACGGAACAACAATAGAAGTAGTAGTAGTACAAAGATGAAGACAATCAGGGAACTGAGATTGCGAGTGAGCATCATCAACATACCCAAACCGGCTGCGAGAGAAGTCATCGCATAAATGAAAATCACCACATGCCGCTGCTTCAGACCCATATCGACCAATCTGTGATGGAAGTGACCACGGTCTGGTGCGAAGATAGATCTCCGCTCAAGGAACCGCCGTAGAATGGAACAAAGCGTGTCAAAAATCGGTATTCCCAATGCCAGCAGAGGCAAAGCAAGACTGACTAGCGCAGAAGACTTCATTGAGCATAGTATGCTGGCAGAAGCAACTGTGAAACCCAGGAACAAACTGCCGCAATCTCCCAGAAATATCTTCGCCGGATTGAAATTGAAGAACAAGAAACCGGTCAAACTGCCTAAAAGAGAAAGCATCAATACAAGCATGATGATGTTGCCGTGCTGAAAGGCAAATACTGCAATCACTCCGCAGGCTATAGCCGAAATGCCCGCAGCAAGGCCGTCGAGACCATCACTGAGATTCACCGCGTTTGTGATGCCGATGATCCAGAGAATTGACAGCGGACAACCTAACAGGCCTAAGTGCAATGTCCATTGTTCGGTGACTGCGATTGACGAAACGCTTACTCCAACAAAGCACAATGAGCCAGCAGCCAGCAATTCAGCGAGAAACTTGAACCTGGCCGGCAACCCCCTGAGATCATCCACTAGACCGATCAAGAATATGAAAGTCGCTGAGCAAAATAATGTTATCAACTGCAGCTGTGCTTGCCGAAAGGCTTCACCAATACTGTTGTTCAAGAACAAAACCGCGACGATGAGTGGTGTCGCCGAGAAGAAAATAGCTGCCCCTCCAATGCGCGGGACAGGCCGAGTATGGACAGTGCGGACACCTGGACGATCAACAGCTCTGATCCTTCGAGCGAATTTAATTACCAGCGGTGTGATTACCAGCGCCAATAGAGCAGAGCCGAGATATGCACATAGATATGTTTTCATAACATGGCGGGATGTGATGTTAAGTGGTTGTCACGCCAGAAGGCAATGAATCAGATTGAAGAAAAATCTGACGACACTGCTTTGGTGTAAAATCCAGCTTCATCATCATTTCCGTTTACACCGCTTCCAATAGATCGGCATCAATCTCGACGAGTACTCCCTGTCCGAGAACAGTCACCTCAAGGATCATACGGGCTTTTGCGTCAACTCTCTCGATTATCACACCTTCGCTACCTAGCATTGGGCCGGAGATGACCCTGCAGCGGCTTCCCACAGGAAGTTGGGGATAGGAATCAATCGCAAGTTTGTTGAACAGAGCCTTCTCTATCCTGGCAAGCTCCTTTATCAACCGCTCCTGGTCAACAACTTCCATCGTATGGCACAAACGGTTGGTTGTCAGCGCAGTATAGCGGTCACTTTCCGTGCCACAGAAGAAAACGTACGAGGTAAATAAGGGTGACATGATGCGGCGCTTGCGCTCTCCTGAGAAAATAATCTTTTCCCGCATAGGTAGAAAATAGCCTATGCCATGACCAAACATATCCCATGCGAAAGCTTTCTCGAATCGCGGCCTGGTGTAGGCGAGCCACCAAGTACCTCTCAGTTCTATCAGCGATTCAACTTGTGGCGTTAAAATGGCCGGGTTTTCGTATAGTTTGAGCATGTGTAAGCCTTGCGCGCACTCCGTTCTTGTCAGTGCACGTGACACTGGCGCGCACTCCGTTCTTGTCGGTGCACGCGGCACGGACTACCTCGTCAATCCTCATCGGTCAAGAGCGGATATTGTCTCCTGCGATGGCCGTTGCCAGGTCGGGTCGGCTCACATCGTTGACATAGGCGTTAACGTCTTTCTTCATGGGGCCAACGGGGCCATGCCAGCCATTATTCTGTCCGTAGGCATTGTAATAGCCGTGGCGACCTTTCTTCGGAACGTCGTTTACGACCACACCGAGGATTCGTGCGCCGGCGCTTAACAGCCCGTCACGAGCTTGAAGAGTTGTCTTTCGCGCGGATTTGTTTGCTGCGACAACTATCACGGTGACGTTGCAGACGGCGGCAAGTGTCCGCGCATCAGTAATAGGCACAACAACAGGCGAATCGACAATGACACGGTCATATCTGTCCGAGAGGATATCTAAGAGTTGGGTGAAACGGTCACTATTGAGCATCTCGGACGGATTGGGCACATCAGGACCAGATGGCAGCAGTTCCAGCCCTTTGACACTGGTAGACTGAATCGCTGCCCCCGACGTCGTAATCCCGGCAAGCGTAGTGCTAAGGCCCACATCATGATGGTTAACTTCGAAAATCATTTGTTGCATGGACTTGCCAAAGTCCGCGTCGAGGATGAGTGTCTTTTGCCCGGCCTGGGCCATGGCAATCGCCAAGTTACTTGCCAGAGTGCTCCTACCGTCATGAGTGGTAGGAGAGGCGACAAGGATGGTCTTCACTTTAGCCTTGGGCGTGCCGAAGAATACTTCTGTGCATATTCTGCGATAAGCTTCTGCCCAGGAGGACCTGGGATCCAGGCAAACCTTCCGCCCCCGGGCCGCAACGCTCAGTTTTTGGGACATTGAGGGTACGGTACCCAAGATAGGCATGCCCAAAACAGCAGAAACTTCTTCCGCTGAGCGGAATCGCTGGTCCATGTAGTCGCGAAGAACTATCAGGCCAACAGCCAGCATGATACCCATGAGCAGAGCGAATGTCATATATCTGGCCTTAGGAGGACCCGATGGGTCATCGGTAGGATGAGCGAGTTCAAGTACGCTTATATAAAGGCAACCGACATCCTCAGTAACGTTAATCTCCTTTATTCGGTCGTCAACAATGTCGCAAAGTTTCTTGGTCTGCTCCCAGTCGGACTCCAGTATCCTGTACTCAGCGAGTCCCTTGTTGAGTTCAATTGCCAGCCGACGCTGCTCTTCGAAGTAACCGGAGATCTGTCTTTCTTTTCCCACGGCTGCCTCATGCCGTCGCTTTGCAATAGTCAGTTGCGCCCGTGCGAACTCAGCCTCCAGTTCGGCAAGCTTCTCTTGAGTTCGATCAAGCTTTTGCCGCAGCGTCCGAATCCATGGATGGTTCGGTGTGATCCGCTGGTCAAGAGCAGCAAGCTGGCCCTGAAGCTGTTCAAGTTCCGTTTTGAGCCTGGTTCTTTCGTCCACCGCCAGAGTGAGAACTCCCTTAGCTCTTTCAGCCTCGACGAGCTGCTTGAGCCCGGCCGGGTTAGCTACTATCGATTTCACAGTTTCGAAAGCGGATTTGGCATCAATGGTCTCAAGTTGAGCCTGTCTCATTTCATCGGAGAGCTGGGCAAGAGCATCAAGTATGATGTTGCTGTTCTGGTGCTCAAAGGCAAGGGTGCTATTCTCACTCTTGAACTCCATCATCGCCTTGAGTTTCTGCGAGAGTTCCTTATCCCTCACACGCTTTTCCTGTTGCAGTACTCTCAATATCTCGCCGGTTGTGCTGCGCCTGCGTGTGGCATGGTAGGTTATGTAAGAATCAACAACCGCATTGACAAACTCGGCTGCTTCGCACGGATCGGGAGAATCGAAGGAGATGGTGATAATATCATCTTTCTTGCCAACTGAAACGTCGAGTCCCTTTTCCTTGAGATAGGCCACTGGATTATCGACTTTCTCGAAGACCTTCAATCTTTTTGTGCCAGTCTGTTTGAGGGCAGCTAAAAGTATAGGCGTCGACTTTAGCAGTTCGGCCTGGGTGTAAAGGTAATTTTTCGACTGCGTCATTACGCCTTCGGCCTCTGTGAGAATCTTGGGACCGCTCGGCTCGACGTAGATCTTTGATGTGCTGGTGTAAATGGGCAGAATCCTGTTGATATAGATCAAACCTATAGACATAGAGGCAACCATGGATGCCAAAGCAATCCATCGGCTGCGCCACATGATTTGAATAAGATTCTCGCGGACCATTCCAATGGTTGGAGACGCTCGCACACCACCGTTGTCTGATCCTGCTATCCTATTGTTTCCAGCCCTACTTATCATGGGAACGTTATTTTTCTATCGATACAAAAGGATTCGTCTCTTGCTAACTCTAATCTTTCCTAGCATCGTTCAATTGCCAGTACGTGCCGACATTAATCCTAAATACCGTGTCCAGAAACTGCTTTGTACGCGTTCTCGGTGTATGCTCCACGGCAATAATGTCACCCGGTTTTATCACTGTGTTCAGAGCCTCCGTGAGCCGTGAGCCGTTTCCAACGTGTACTACTTCAAAAACCGCGCTGACAATCGTTCCGTCTGGTTTCAGGCGATAGATGGTCGCGTAGCGAGGCTCAGTGGCACGGTCCAATCCACCGGCGAAAGCCAGTGCCTGCATGAGGTTGTATCGAACATCAGGCGGATATGGGAAGTTCCCCGGGCTCTTGACAAGTCCCACAACGGAAAAAAGGGGAAGCTGTAGACGTTCGACTATGACACTGTCACCATCATGTAACACAACGTTGGCGAAGGGGATATTCACCCCCTTGACCGGCAGGACAAGGGCTTCAGATCTCTGAGTTCTGCCTGATTCGGTGATTCTTTCACTTCTCGGGCTTCTGTTCTGCGTTATTATCTCAACAGCCTTTTTGTCAAAAACCTCATCCTCGCTCATGTCCGAAGCCAGATCACTCGCAGAAGCCGCTCCACTTGAGTTTGCATCCTTATCCAAGTCAATGCTCTGGCGATTGAGCATAGCGTGATGGTATTGGGCCGGGCCAACCGGCGACCAGAGCGATTGTTTCGCATCGGCAGTTGAAAATGGTGATTTGCGCCGCTGTAATGTCTTGGATGGAGTCGATCTTACGCTTGGGTTGCCGCTATATTCGGCCCTTGAGTTGATGTTTTCGCTACTGTTCTTCTCTCCAGGGCCATGCTTGCCGGCACTGTTTTCGAGCAGCGCGGCTAACATGCAGAGCTTCTCATCCATCTCATTGACTGAGATACGTGGTTCGCTCCGTTCCAATTTGCTCAGCAAGAGCAGTCTTTCTCCTGGATCGGTAATATCCATGTGCTCAGCAAACAAGAGCGTTTGGCCGTGCCTTATGGTCAGTTTGCCGGTAGTGCTCAGTGTGGCTGATTCTCGGAAACTCAATTCGATATCGATTCCACTATCGGAAGAATGACTAGCGGTGGCTCGCAACCGCGTTGCAGAATTCACTTCAGTTGAGTGTTCGAGAGCTTCTTCACTGGTGTCAGGAATTCCATCTTCTCGGTAAGGGACAGCCAGATTGCGACGGACTATCCGGATAACCGCGGCTCCTTCATCAACGATTCCGCCGGCTTCCATAAGCAGCGCAACCAGAGACATTTGGTCGCTCCGCAACGAATAAATACCTGGCTTTTGAACGGCGCCGGTGATGGATACCTTTGCCGTTTTGTACTCCAGCACGCGTGCAAACACTGAGGGACGAGTTACAACATACTCGGGACAATATGTGTCAACAACTTCTGACTCGACCTGGGACAGAGTCTTTCCTGCAACGCTAATATCGCCCACTATAGGAAGTGTGATATTACCCCTCTCATTGACCCGACATGGATACGGCGTGGCTGCGTCAATACCGCCGTCAGCTTCCTTGGCCGTGACAAAACGTACTATGGCAGGCATAGTCAGTTCCAGGACGTCACCTGGCACAACGCGGTAAGGATCTCCACTCACATCGGCTCGAACCAGACGGTCGATGTCCAAAGAAGGACGGCCGGGGCCCGCATTATCAAATTCAATCAACTGTTGTGCAGAGGGCAAACGGACCTGATCGCCACACCCAACCAGCCATACCAGCAAAAACATGGTCAGAATAAAATTGAAGACCGTCCGAATCTTGGATACACAAGCAACAATACATTTGTCTTTCAGTTTATTCATGTGTAAATATCCACTGTCTTACTGTGAATTGTGGCTATACACTAAATTATTACATTCGAAGTAATCAGCCACATAAGATCCCATCATAGTTGCTATGCGCCCACCTGTGCTGTACCCTTGCGAATGATATTCCGTTTCTTATCCATTCAAATCAAAAGTCTGTTCATTAGCCAAACTCACTAAATCGGTCACACCACGTCTAAGTTTCTCTCCAATCATTGGCCAGCTATTTCATTGATTTCGGCATAACTAATTTGTCAACCACCAAGCGGATTAGGATCGTAAATTATCATGACTCCTGGATTGTTCTGCTGAATCATCGGCAGGTGATCCGAGTACGTCGTCGGCTCCAGATAGAGATAGTTATCTTGCAACTGCAGCCAGGCCAGATTCCTCAGGTTAGTCAGACTGGATATCTCACTAATGTAGTTAGTGTGCAGGAAGAGCGTTTGAATATCAGTCAAAGCCGATAGAACAGAAATATCTACGATATAATTCGTGCCTAATTTCAGATCAGTCAGTTTCACTAATGACGCTATCGCAGAGATATCGCTGATCAAATTATTTGATAGATTCAGGTTTGTCAGATTCGTCAGTCCGGCAACTGCAAAGATGTCCATAATTATGTTGTTGTGCAGGTAGAGCGACGTCAGATTCGTCAGTCCGGTGACTGGTGCGATATCTATGATAATGTTGTTATACGAGTGGAGTAACGTCAGATTGATCAGTCCGGCGACTGGAGTAATGTCTGTAATCTGGTTATTGTACAGGAAGAGCGATGTCAGATTAGTCAATTCCGATAAATCGGAAATGTCATTGATCAGATTTCCCCCTAGGTCGAGCGACGTCAGATTGATCAGTCCGGCGACTGGAGTAATGTCTGTAATCTGGTTATTGTATAGGAAGAGTAATGCCAGATTAGTCAATTCCGATAAATCGGAAATGTCATTGATCTGATTTCCACCCAGGTTAAGCGACGTCAGTTTCGTCAATCCCGATACAACCGAGATATCACTTATATGATTGTTCTGCAACTGCAGGTTCACCAGATTCGATAGTCCGGCAACTGCAGAGATGTCACTTATCTGGTTGTCATGCAGATAAAGTACCGTCAGGTTCGTCAAAACCAATATACCGGAGATGTCGCTGATTTCGTTGCCAGTCAGGTGGAGCAATGTCAGGTTCGTCAGTCCTGACACTGCGGAAATGTCGCTGATTTGATTGCTATGCAGTTGCAAATTTGTCAGATTGGTCAGTTCGGCGACTGCAGAGATGTCGCTGATCCGGTTGTTATAAAGGTAGAGCGACTTTAACTTCGTCAGTCCGGCGACTGCAGGGATGTCACTTATCTGGTTGTTATGGAGGTAGAGCAACGTTAAATTCATTAATTCTGATACCGCGGAGATATCGCTGATCTGATTGTTGTGCAGCTGCAGAACTGTCAGATTCTTCAATCCGGAGATAGCAGAGATTTCCGTAATCTGGTTGTTATGCAGAAAAAGTGCCGTCAGATTCGTCAATCCCGATATCGCCGAGATATCACTGATTTGATTGTCCTCTAATCGTAACGATCCAAGCATCCTCAGTCCAGTCAGTGCCGATATATCTGTAATCTGATTGTTCGCTAGATTGAACGTCTGCGGGAATCTCAATTCCTGCAAAGGCGAAATATCGCTGATATGATTCCCCGATAAGTCTATATTTCGCAGAAAGGTGGCATGCTCTAGTCCAGTCAGGTCAGTTATGCCACGATTGTCGGCATTGAGCGTGCTCAAGAGAAACATGTCAGTTGGTGTAGGATCCACCACACCCAACTGCTCCTCCACGGCGGCTTTCAGATTCGGATTTGCAAAATAGACCGGCTCTGTGCCCTGTGCCGCACATACTGTTGCTGTTACAAGAATCATCGTGAATAACAAGTATTTTTGTTGACTAATCATAATATGCACTTCTAATTCAGCCTTTCATTTGTCAAATCCAAACGGATCATCTCAATTAGAAAAGAACAAATCCTACAACAGTAGTATTGCCGTTTTGGAACTATAGAACAATGGTAGTGACTACGTGATTTCCTTGACTCAAAACTCTGCAACTTGTTCTTTTTCCTTTTATTTTAATATGGGACAATCAAGTAATGGTGAGTAGAGGAAGTGTAATTTCAAAATAGGTGGATTTGTAATTCTTAGGAAAGATTGTGGGCGCAAATCAACATCCCTATCGAGCTTCACGTCCACAGATTATCTGTGCCTGAGAATATCGCCAAGATCAAGACTACCAACCACAAGCGACTATCTACGGACAGTTCTTAGAATATTCGTTGCCCTCGACAGTTCCGGCTTTATCGTCATGTCAATCAATCCCAGTGACGCAACGCGATTGGCAAGATCTATCAGGTTTTCAGCATTGAGCTTGCGCATTAAGTGACTGCGGTGTCCCTCAATGGTCCGTTTAGAGCGGTGAAACAGCCTGGCAATGTCCTTACTGCTCTTGCCTTGGATAACCAATCCTAATAAGCTTATTTCCGCTTGAGTCAAAGGCTTGCCTAGGTAGGTATCCGTAAAATCGATCTCTGGTAGCATTGATTTAATCTTGCGGATAAAGTCTGCCTTGTCCAGAGGTTTCTCAATGAAATCCACAGCGCCGGCCTTGATGGCTCTTATCGCAGTTGGTATGTCACCGTAGCCACTCATCATCAGGACAGGTACCCATGGAGTGAGGCACTTAACTTCTTTCAGCACTTCAATTCCGTCTTTTTCGGGCATTTTCAGGTCGGTAATAAGCAAACTGCACTTTTGAGAACGCAACTTTGCCATGCATATGGTGGGATCACTGAAACAACTGACCTTAATACCAGATCCTTCAAGAATTCTCCTGACTACCTCACGTACAGCTGGGTCATCATCAAGAAAGAAAACATGTTGTTCTACAATTTTATTCATTGTTCTTTAGTCTCGCCTTTGAATTTATCATATACGTTATTTCATATCTGTTATCATTTACCGCTACCGTTCATTACGATGTATTGCTCCCATCAACAGGTAAAGCCACGATAAATGTGGAACCCTCGCCAAACTCACTTTCAACGCTAATTCTGCCACCGACATGAGATACGATCTCTTGTACAACACAAAGCCCCAGTCCTGTCCCCTGGCTTGGAGACTTTGTGGTAAAGAAAGGCTCAAAAATGTCATCAAGATTCTCTGGTGGGATGCCGCCACAGTCGTCGGAGAAACACAGTTCAATGCAGTGACCTTTTACAAAACTGCTGATAGAAAGATTTCGAGCCTGTTTGCCATCAGCTGCATGTATAGCATTCTCAACCAGCGCAAAGAATATCTGCTCCAAGTCTCTCTCACTCATACGTACAGGTGGAAATCTGTCCATTTCTCCCAATCGCAGTACAATTCCTGCTCGCTCTGCTTTTCCACTCAAACACTTAATGATTCTCTCTGCAACTGTCCTTACATCCACTTTGTTTAGGATTTTCTGCAATGGTTTCCTTGCGAAATTACGAAATTCTTTGACAATCGAGGTGAGGTTGGATACCTGAGTCAAAGCCTCCTTGAGTCCTTGTCTGGTAGACTCAATACGAGCAGACATTGCCTTTAGCTCATCCATTGCATCATCAAGTGATAGTCGAACAACTGTCAGGGGCTGTGTCAATTCATGAGCTACAGTAGCGCTAAGGGTCCCAAGCGAAGCAAGCCACTCAGTACGTGCCATGTGTGCGCGGAATGTATTAATATTCTCTTCCTTCTCTTTAAACTCCGATATGTCGGTATATACTTGTACCACGCTGAGTACTTCGTTGCCATCGCTGACTGGACCCATCCGAGTGGAATACCATATCAGATCTTCACCTGGTCCTATTATCTTGGTCTCGAGGCTCAGTATTTCACCCGTTTCAAACACCTTCTTGATTGCCTCTCTTGTCTCACGGTGTTGTTCGGACGGTATGAAATCGTAAACACTTCTGCCAATGATGTTATCAACAGTATAACCTAGAATCGCATGGTTGATGAAAAGGATCGTGCCATCACATTTTAGATTCAAAATAACATCAGGAACGTTTTTAAGCAAGGGATAGAACTTTTTTTCTGATTCCAACAGTTTTTTTTCGACCTTCCGGCGTTTGGTGACGTTTCTGAAAATGCCAATCAGATATATCCCACTGTTCAGTGATAGCGGGAATGAATTGACATCAGCGTAAACAACACTGTTGTCCTTTCTCTTGACTCGTATATCCTTAGCGAGCATCGACTCTCCACGGACTTGCTTTTCGAACAGTTCCATGACATAGGGTAAATCTTCCTTAGGGCAAATATCCGCAACTCCCAGATTCTTGATATCCTCGGGATTGTAACCCACTATTTGACAGAACTTCTTATTGGTCAGGTGGAACCTCTTGTCCCTTACATCTACCAACACTATTCCATCGGCATCGCTATTGAGGACCATTCCAAATCTTTGTTCAGCTTCTTTCAGTATAGCTGTTACTTCTCTATGCTCGGTTATCAACCTCGCATCCTCATTCGTCAACTTCGCACCACCAAAAGCATGGAAATACTTTGTTCTGCTATCCCTGCTTGCCTCGTGGTCATCTTGCCCATGAAATTCGCCACTTTGAAAAGAGCCTAATGTATGGCAGGAGTGGATTTGACAAGATATGTTTCCTCTTCGATAAGCCTTAAGCGCTTGAAAACATTTTTTGGAGATCATGTTGTAGCTAAACACTCTCTTCGTACTACTATTATCAAAGATGATGTTTTTGTTTCTGTTCATCATGTTAATTTCGATCCATGACATATGATATTTTGTCAAATTTTACGATGACATTGACGCAAATTAACTATCGCACATAGGACCAAAATGGAAATGTTCTATGCAAGTGTTTGTAAAATCAGAGAAATACCAATTATCAGCTTTGCATTCCCATTTCGCACAACTAAAAAGACTAAGCAGAAAAAGCCCTGACAGCCTGGAGGTGTCTCTCATAAGTACTTTCGTCAAAGACTGCGTTAGAGGGCTTCCCACAAAAGTCTTCTGAACTAATAGATTTTCCGCATAGGGTTTTATTGTCAAGAAAATAAGACGGGCTATAAAACCTATAGGTTATGCTGTTATGATTTCACTTTGAGGAGAATTTATTTTATCGGACAGCAGAAAATAAATGAGTAGAATTACTCATATAAAAATAAACAAGAAAAAGTGAACTTGCGTGAAACTTACTGGTTTAAGATGAAACGCTATATAATTGTCCATGTCGAATCATAGCTCTGTTCTGAATCCTCCAGAAATAACTTAACAGGTAAGTGACAAGTAGGACATAGGAATGATTCATTACGGCGATTCTGACATTTGTAATTACTAAATATATACGAATGAAACTCACATCAGGAACATCGTTCAATCTTGATGTCACTCAGACAATATGGCAGAAGAAAATGAAGCAACATTCTGTAGTTGAATCGCCCGATAGCTTCTTTAGTAATCTTGCTCGAATAGATCATGTAGTTACTTAGGAGGATATGATGGACCACTTTCTTGTCCGCATACTGCCGGTGGAGTTTCTTGAACCACCGACGTGGACGGAATCTGTTCGGAATTGGTCGAATCGATATGCAAACTTTGAGAGTCCGGAAGTTCAAAAAGGACCGATTTGTGATTAAAGTAATAATTAAATGACAAATACAAACCAAAGCCCTCTCAAAACTCATGATTATTTCGACTTTTTATATTGTTTCCAGAAAAATATCTATATCCTTTATAAAAAATACCCTTTTTTGACGTAAAAACGGGGCAAATCAGGAAAAAGTAAAAAATAAGTAGTCACCACAATTGATAAGTTCCTGAGATTTGATCATTCTATCTCTTAGTAGAAATGAAGGGAGGTGTTCCTTGTTTCGCAGCAGACTGATATGCTCATAGTTAGTAACATGAGAAATCCATCTGCAAGCGTTTGAATTCGTCGGACGGTTACGAATAATGAATAATAGAATAATATTAGAATATCCTCGATTGCGACTGACTATTGCTAAGAAAAGGTCTTCATAGTGTTTTTGTAATCTCCAAGGACGCTAGATTATGACAGTCGTGAATTGGGTAAAAGGAGAGGCTGATGATGGAGGAGTGGAAGGCCAAAGGGGAACTACTGCAAGAATTGGACGCATTACGCAGTCGTATTGCGCAGCTTGAGCAGACTAAACACGAGGGAATAGATGGATTAGAAGAACTCGGGCAAAGATTAAGGATAATTTTTAATAACGTCACCGAGGGAGTATTTTTCGCAGATCTGGAAAACAAACGATTCATCACCGGCAATAAAGCGATTTGTCAAATGTTAGGTTATAACACAGAAGATACCACAATTCTGGAAATGACGAGTATCTGTTCCCAGGTAGATTCAAGCCATCACCTAGAACAGTTTGAGAATCAAATGAACGGAGAGCTGGTGTTCCGCAAAGATATTCCGATCAGAAGAAAAGATGGCAATCTTTTCTATGCGGATATTATTTCGGTTCCATTAACATTTTCTGGCAAAACATATCTGATCAATTTTTTGATAGAGACTTCATTCCGGAAGGTCAAATCGGTACTGCAACAGAGCACTTCTCTTGATTCTGATGCAAGTCAGCCTTTGACCGAGACCGAAAATAAAGTATTAAGATCGATCGTCAAGGGGATGAGCAACAAGGAAATAGCGCAATTGTTCAACCGTTCTACAAGGACCATTGAAAACCATCGCGCTCATATTATGAAGAAGCTCGGTGTCGATAGCGCAGTTGAACTTGTCAAACGGGCTGTTGCATTGGAACTGGTTGACCTGCCGGAAGGGCAGGGACGGAAGAAAGCCACCTGAAATCCAGGAACTTGCCCATTAGTAGCCGTTTATCATCGCTATAGCAGATTTCCTATTAGGGATACATCATTCTATCAAGGATTTAGCGACTCTCCATCATTGGCATGCGATGATATCATTCCCGTATGGTGCAAGAACTCATCCATGCATAAGCCCTTTCTCCAAAGAGTGATGTATATCGTTTTACCATAGATAAGCGTTTCTTTCTTCTTGTTTCGTGCTCCCATAAAGAACTCCCTGTCTGGCGTCAATTATAAATTCCCTCTGACGACAATTATTTCTACCGTTCTTTGGTAACATCCTTCTTGTAGCGTAAGCTCCTTTGGGAGGCCCCCCCTATAGGGGGGCGGATTTTTTGACATTAATTTTTTTGCGTTTTTTGGCCTGTTCAGCTCGGTAGCTTGGTACGTTTAATTCCAGAACCACACTATGATGCACCAGCCGGTCTATTGCCGCCGCCGTGGTCATTGGGTCCT
>JBARRE010000716.1:0-3642 GCA_049644065.1 Sedimentisphaerales bacterium
GTTCTTTTCCGCGCTGCCCTGAAGTATCTCGCAATACAGGCCGTATTTGATTTTCAGCTCGTGTGCAAACTCCGGCAGCGTCTCGACTGCTCCATATTCGCCCTCTGCCGATATGAAGACCACGCGAGGGCGTTTGTCGTTCTTGAAGCAGAATTGTGGCTCGCCGGTAAAGACCGTAGAGGTAATTGTCGGACAGACGTATTTCTCAACATGCTCGACGACCAGATCCGTGCCGGTGAAATGGTTGACGACCGGATGCATCTGCGAGTTGTACATCGTATCGGTCAGGTCCCGCATCAGTATGACATTTTTGCCGAACCGAGCCATGTTACGCAGCCCGAAGGGCCTGCCGAGAACGCACATATTCGTGTGTACGCCCATGAGGATAGCGTTTTTGATGCCGTGCTGTTCGAGCAGGTTCCAGATTTCCTCGCCCGAATCGCTGATGGCGTCATTGCTTTTGATTTCAATCGTATCGATCTGGCTTTTCCACGGCCACGGGGGACCCTGTTTGCACATCGGCTCGCAGTCGCAGCCGCCATCGGAGTGATCGATTGGATAGCCGATAGTCTTTTCATTCTCGTCGATCCAGTTGCACCATTTGCCGATACCGTCCGGCAGATTCGTTGCTTTCAACGCATCCTGCGCCTTCTTACGGGCGGGATGGTCTGCATAGGCCCCAATCGTGCCGCTCGGTGCGTGGATAATCAATACGCCTTTGTTCCGCGCCTTTGAGGCTACTTCATTCATATAAGGCGCAAGTTCCGCGACTCGCTTAGTGGCTCCTTTGCACCAGTGCTGGTTCCACATATCGCAAATGATAATTGCAGTTTGTTTAGGATCCCACTGGATTTTTTTCTGCACAACCCTGAACCGGCCCGAATCATCAGCCAGCGGAGCGCGACTTCGTGTGACAAGAAGTAGTGGTTTGTCGCTCGACATACCATACACGAAAGACGGCATAATAGAAAGCAGACCTGCAAGCACAATTGCGGTTAAAGCGAATATTCTGAATTGACGACTGTTCATAATAACGGGCTCCTGGAAAATCAGTAGTAATACATCACGGCAGATAGCCTCACACAGCTATCAGGATTTACTATTTTTGCCGAGCAGCAGGATAACACAGAAGAAATCCAAATACAAGAATATTGCTATTAACGTATCTAAAAAGTAATCATCACGATATGTCATTCCCGCGAAAGCGGGAATCCATTATTGCGTTTCTGGATTCCGGCTCAAGGCCGGAATGACAGAATAAAATATAATAGAAACGGCACTATCTGATCCACCGAATTATTTCCATCGAAGCTGCTGGAGTTCCTCATTGGTACGAATGAACTTCACCGTGCCGTCATTCAGCAGAACACATCCACCCTTTGGTTCGTGGTTATCGAAAGTAAACAACTCCGGCCCACCGTGCTGGTTCCAGCTGGCTTGGGTCTCGAATAAAAGTACCATATCGCTTGGCGAATCCGGCTTACAATGTGGATTCATAGCATAGTGGCATTGCCTTCACCTGCTGAGGGACATTTGAAACACTCCCTCATTCTTTCCTCACTGCAATAAGAGGTGTTCATTCTGTCCCGTATAACGACGTCACACCACTCAGCAGGTTCAGGATATGAGCTGACCTTTTTGCGATATAAGGGGCCAGCCGTGTATATTCTCTGCATATTCAAACCACATCGAAATCGCAGCTTAAACGGCCGGATCTCTGGCGGTTCGAAGATCTCCAAATTAGGCAAGTTTCCGCCTCTGGGATACCTGAAATGATCCCAATTCTCCGTCACTATTAAATCCTTGAATAGCGAGAAGGAAATAATGTGCTCGTTATTACGATAGCAACTGATCTCGACAGGGAGTTCGTTGTACGCGACACGCTTGCGTCCGTCGTAGGATCCTAAGCTCACATCGTGAGCAAATGCCTTAATGCGTTCCTGATCTTTCACTGTGAATAACGTAAGAGACTGTATATACTCCCTCTCCTCTGGGCTCAGTATACTTCGTTGCACACCTGAAGCGGAAAAAAAGTAGTCAAGTGCTGAGCGTGTATATCGAATTTCAATACGGGTGCAACTACTCAGGTCCGGCGGCGATTCGTCTCGATCGCATCCAGAGCAAAACAGCAGTATAGCCAGCAAAAGAAGACATAAGACAATAAACATACCTAAAGTGGTGTTAGAAAGACCTATCATAGAATAGCCTGAATGTCTCATACATATCTCTCCTATCCGGCAGGTTGCTTATAGACACACAACAGGTGGAAAAATGCGTCTTGTCAGTCTTGCCGGGCCTATTTGGCGCTGCTCGTGGGAAAGATGCGGACGAAGGCAACGCCGTGTCTTGGGACTTTCGCTTCGAAACGGTTTTTGTACGTGCCGAGATTCTTTTGCCGCCAGAGGTCGCGGACCCGGCGGGGGCCTTCTATGCCGAGGTCCTTCCACGAGACGGCGATATTTGTTGCGATCTCGGTGGTGTTGAACAGGCCGACGGCTTTCGAGCCGTCTTCCATGTCCTTGGCCATGATGAAATATTCGTCGGTCTGGGCGATAATCGGGGCCTGCTTGCCGAGCGGGTCCTGATCGACCTCGATGACCTCGGCGTTGCACAGGATATTGAGCGTGAATTCGTCGAGCTTGTCCATATCGCCCGAGAAGATCAGCGGAGCGGCCATCAGGCACCACATGGACATATAGGAATACTGCTCGTTGGGCGTCAGGGTGGTGGGCTTGCCCTCGGCCTGTTTATGGGCATCGCCGACCCAGCCGATAAGGATGTAATCGGGATCGTTCCATTGCCCCGGCTTTGCGTACTGCCAATGCCGGGCGTTGCTCAGGCCAATGTGATAAAATCCCGGCAGGTCCGCCCCTCCAGCCAGGCCAAGATCGCCGGTCGTTCGCCAGCAGTTTCCGCCGAGTTCGCCCGCCCATGTCCATACATCACCCATTCCGTACTGGCAGAGATTAAAGACGATATCACGGTCAAGCTGTGGCAGAATCGCACCCATTTTCAAATAGGGCTTCTGGACCCGCTCGGCCCCTTCGCCCGTAGCGACCCCAGTGTAGGAGCACCAATCGTATTTGAGAAAGTCAAAATCCCACTCAGCGAACTTTTGCGCATCGATTTCCTCGTGCTCATAAGTACCCGTGTAGCTTTGGCAGGTCAACGGGCCGGGGGACGTGTAAAGCCCGGCCTTTAGCCCCCTGTCGTGGATATAATCGGCGAGGGCCTTCATATCGGGAAAGTGTCCGTTGGAGCGGATCGCGCCGTCGGCATCTCGCGGCTCGCCGCCTATCATCGGGTCGTTGGAGTCCGGCTTGACCATCCAGCAGTCGTCGATGTTGACGAACTCATAGCCGAAGTCGGCCATTCCCGATTCAATCATGGAATCGGCGGCACGCCGCATGTGCCGGTCAGTGACCCGCCAGTAGTGGATGTACCAGCTATTCCAGCCCATCGGCGGAGTCAGCGCCAGCGTATCTCCCACAACGATTTTAAAAGGTCGCCGCGACGAGCCGTGACGGCTGGCTGCTTTGAGGGTCACGAAATATTCGCCGGGCTCGGTTGGGGCATTGCCGGTGATTATGCCGGTTGTTGCATCCAGCTTGAGCGTCGGTGGCAAGTTCTCCGCATTGAAAC
>JBARRE010000717.1:0-8952 GCA_049644065.1 Sedimentisphaerales bacterium
AAATTTTCGCCTCTGGGGCCCCGAACGATTTTTCTCGGTCGTCCCGAACATCGAATGCACTCGCGCATTATACGGAAGAACCTCTTTTTGGTTGCGGCCGATAGGCGAAGCCCGAGGCCGCGCCAAGCTGATCTGTGGTTTTAAGTACAAAATCAGCAATATTCTCTCTCATACGACTAATATCCCATCGCCTGCTCCGGCTATATCTTCTGGAAACCCGCCCTCTCCGTTTTTTATTTTTATAGAGCATCGGGAAGGAGGTAGTCGGAAAATCACTGCTCCTCTACTACTTTGGCGGAAGAGGTTTGGTGAAATCACCAATCGGATCGAGATTAACACCGCCCGGAGCGGTTGGCTCGATTGGAGCTACAGGCAACTTGATAGTGTCGCCCATGAACTCGACTTTTTCCAGCCGCTCGATGCTTAGTTCCTTGCCGGTTTTTGCGAAGAAAGGAAATAAATCCTCACCGACTGCAATCGACATATCCGTAATCGCTTCTTCCCACGTCAACTTACGCCCGGACTCGTCGGCCCATCGCTGCTGCTGGATCCAGCGCCATCGCGGATACCATGTCGGGCCGTAACGGTCGTCGAACTTCTGCCAGACATACCAGATCATCAATCGATCATGCCCCGTCCGCCAGTTTGCAAGGTGGCTTTCCTTAAAAATCGCTTCGGGTTTTGCGCCCGGGCCCGCGGCGTCTTTCCGCAATACTCCATCACAACCTCGGTTCGGCCCATATTTCTTCTGATACATGGCGATTACCTTGCCCTGGTACCATCCGGCATGTTCCTCCCCGCGATTTCCACCGAACGGATGATTCCCTGCCGTACAGGGGCCCGCCATTGTGTGGGCCTGCTCGTGCCCGAAGATGCTCCGCAGCCCATCCGGATGCGTCGTAATGGTTCCGACCTCCTTCGGCAGATACGCATTGACAGCCCAGCCTCCGCCACCGCTACTGCCCAGGATCAGATACATCGGCTCTTCCGGCTTCTCCGAAGGATACCACGCATACAGTTGTTCAGTGAATACTCACGGGCCGCCTGATCATCTTGCAGCGAATTCACACCCGATACGATTAGGCCACCGCCTGCACGAACATGCGCCAAGACAGCCTCTCGCTCAGCCGGAACATATACCGGATCGCCGGTTCCGCCTTCGGTTATTATCACATTGAACTTCGGCGCAGGCCACCATGCAAACGGGTACAGCTTGTCCGGCACCGTTATTCTTACACGACACAAACTCCCCGGCTTGATCACCGAATCCAGTGCTGCATGACTGCCCGCGGTACGGATGCCGCGATGGTGCAACGGCCCTCCGAGATTCCACATCGAGAAGAAATCACACTTATGCGCCATATCCACAAGCACATTAATCCCCGTGTCGTTTCGTATTCGTAGCGCCGGCAACGGATACTGCTGACTCACTTCGACCGGCAGTGTAAGACCGCTCTTCCAATACGTATCTATTTGTTCCTGCGTGAAAAGGCGAGTACTATTCCCCCCGCCCACAGTGACCGAGACTATACACAATACTACCAAGGCGCAAACCACATGCCCACCAAATCCCATCCAACAAGCCTTTCTCATCAAAACATCCTTTCTGTAAACTCACATTTCCCATATGAATTCATCAATAGTGCTCTTTTACATTTCAACACTTCATAATACTCGAATACTCCATTCAATTTCAAGGCTTCAACTACGTTTGAGCTTACAAATCAGGAAATATAATGGCCATTTATCCCACCTTCACGGTCGGGATTCATTTAGAATTGAGAATGATAAAAAAAGCCAATTTGGCGGGAGCGGAAGTGAGCATATGCTCGGTATTAACATGGTTTTATAAAGAATAACGGCGGCTTAGGGCTGCGAAAAAACAAAGCCAATCAAGCTTGTCCTGAGCAACGTCGAATGGAGCCAATTTCAATATTCCGCATCGATAAGGAACAACGAGTAACAAAGCGGCAAAAAATGAAAAAAAATGACAATTTTGGCCCAAAGCTCGACGTCCGGATCGTCAATCTTACTGATGAGCATTGTTCGGCTGGCGAAATTAGTATTGCTGTTTTGGCGAAATATTGTTAACAAGTACGCCTATGCCGAACAAAGATAAGAAGTATCGTGTTTTTATCAGTGCCGCCGAGCCGAGCGCCGACGCCCACTGTGCCGGTTTGATTGCCGCTATGCAGGAAAGCTGCCCCGGCATCGAATTCGTCGGCGTTGGCGGGCCAAAAATGGCCCAGGCCGGCTGCGAATTGCTCGAAAGCACCACCGGCAAGGCAGCTATGCTTTACAAGGCTTTCAGCCAGGTCGCCCGCTTCTATAAGATTATAAAACGCATAAGTCGCTATCTGAAAAGCAATAACGTCGATCTGATAATCGTGTGCGATTCGCCCTCGTTCAACTTTCACGTTGCAAAAGCGGCGAAAAAAGCTGGTATACAGACGCTGTTCTTCGTCGCTCCGCAGCTTTGGGCCTGGGGCGGCTGGCGAATCGGCAAGCTCCGCAAACGCTGCGATAAGCTCTGCTGCCTACTGCCTTTCGAGCAGGATTGGTTCGGCCAAAGAGGTATGGATGCGGTTTTCGTGGGAAATCCGCTTCTGGATAAATTGGAGATTGCCCGCACGCGGCACGAGCAATATGCGGATTTTGAGCCGAAAAAAGCCAGGTTCGCCCTTATGCCCGGCTCGCGAGCGGCGGAAATCGAATCGCTCTGGCAGCCGATGCAGCAGATAGCACTGCGTCTGAAGGAAAAATACCCCGCAGCGACATTTGTCGCCGTAGCAGTGGACGCCAGGCGGGAGGAGGTTTTGAGAGCAGCACAAATCTCCGGTTTCGAATGTCAATACAGCGTTGACTCGGTTAACAAGACCGCCCTGGCGGTCGATTTTTCGATCGTTGCCAGCGGCAGCGCGACTCTGGAGATCGCCGCGGCCGGCTGCCCGATGGTGATAATGTACCAGTCCAGCAGGATTCTGTGGTATCTGCTTGGGTGGGCAATGCAAACGAAATACCTGTCACTGGTGAATATTTTGAGCGGCAGAGAATTAGTGCCGGAGTTCATGCCGAATTTCACATCGATAGAGCCTATTGTCGCGAGCATCGAGCAGCTTCTGCAAGACAATGACAAGCTGGCTCAGCTCAGCAGCGAATTGACCAGGCTGACCGAGCCGTTAGCCGAGAAAAAAGCCTCCCAAGAGGTGGCAAAGATAGCCGTCCAAATGCTGCGTTGATCTTTTTACGTTAGGAACTTTTCGCGGAACTCCCATCCTTTATCTGGAGAACCTAAGTGAGTGAATATAGTTGTATTACAAAGGCATATCCTGAGGACAGTCAAAGCGTCAATGTCTCGGCGACTTTTGCCTGCCTTGGCGCACTTACCTTCTGGTCGTTAGGGCCGATCTTTATAAAGTACCTGACCGGGTATGTGGATTCATGGACACAGAACCTGCTGCGCTATTCCGTGGCTTGCCTTTTCTGGCTGCCGTTTCTCGTTTTTTCCATTAAAACGAAACGTCTCGATCACAGGGTCTGGCGCAGGGCTCTGATACCGGGCATTGCGAACATCCTGATGCAGAGCTTATGGGCGGCGGCGTTTTACTATATCGGCCCGGCCTTTATGGTGCTGCAGACGAAAACGAATATCATCTGGATCGCAGGTTTCTCGTTAATCTTCTTCTCGGAGGAAAGAGCCCTGGCCAGAAGCAAACGCTTCTGGATCGGACTGACGCTTTCGGTGGTCGGATTAATCGGGGTGATGTACAACGAAGTGGAGCTTGCGGAGGCCGGGATAATTACCGGCATCATTCTCGCCCAGGCCGCGGCCTTTATGTGGGGCGTTTATACGTTATCTGTAAAAATCGCGTTCAGGGACATAGACTCTCGCAGCGGATTTTCCGTAATCAGCATTTACACCGTTGCGGGTCTTGCCGTGTCCGCGCTTTTGTTCGGCAAGGTGGAGACGGCGGCTCAAATGGGCGCCTGGCAGTGGGCATGTGTCGTGATCTCCGGGATAACGGCAATCGCATTGGCCCATACGCTGTACTACGTCGCTATGAGAAGAATCGGGGCGACAATCCCTGCGCTGGTCATCCTGGCCCAGCCGTTTATCGTCCTGGCGATTTCCTATGTGGTTTTTGGAGAATCAATGAATATTTTCCAATTGTTCTTCGGGATTGTTTTATTAATAGGCTCAGCTCTGGCAATATGGGCCCAGCAACACTTAAAGCGTAACGGACGGCCCCAGCCCCGCGGCAACTCGATGTCATAAATAATGTGGTTTTAAGCAAAAAAAAACTGTAACGTTTCGTTTTAATAGTTGTCTTGATTTTATAGAAACGGTATTTTATGGTTTAAGAGGGATTTGTTGTGCAGCCATGCTTATTAAGTTGCTGCGTTGGTTTTAATATAGCGATGTAAGATTACAAAAATATTATCCTTATGTATCTCATAAAGGAGAAATTTGAAATGAAAAAGTTTCTCATTGGCTTTTTGATACTAGCCAGCGTTCTGGTCACGATATTTTTCATAATGCAAAACTCCAGGACTCAACAGCAACAGGCCGCTCAACAACCTACAGCCATAGACACGGAAGCCGACCGGGAGGTCACAGATTTCCCTGAACCACCGCCGGGAGCCATTGTCTTTGATATGAAGTATCGCAGCTTAAGCGGGGGCAAAGATGAGTTGCGATACAACTCATATTGGGGTTACGGCGGGAATTCAAAGGAGACAGCATTTCTCGCAAACGTGAAAAAGAAGGTTAAGGATTTTGAAACTGTTTATAATCCGAGTCTAAAAGGAGCTGAGTGGTCCGCCGTAGAGATTAAAGACAACCAGGCCGTTGCGCTATACATCGACCTCAATGCCGACGGCAAGCTTTCAGATAACGAGAAAATTCTGCCAATCCAAAATTCTGAATCCAGCTCATACAACCGTACTGAGTTCGTGACACCCGATTTTATAATAAACACAAGCGACAACCGTCAAGTGCCGTTTCGTGCTTTATTGCAGGTAGCCTTTTATGGGCAGCAGGCAAGTCCGAATTTCATGTGGAGTCCATCCTGTGTCCTTGAAGGGACATCAACCATGAATGGTCAGCCGGCAAAGCTGATTCTCTTTACAAATGGTTTTTCAGGTTCGTTCAAAGACTTCGGAAGAAGCTCATTATCCCTTCAGGCCGGCAAAGAAAAAACAGGCAGTAACGTGCCCAGACAGATACTCAGCAGCATCATTAATCACAATGAACAATTCTACAATATTGAATTTAACGGTCGTCATGAAAAAAGCAGTACAGTCCGGGCGATTCTCACAAAGTATACAGGCGCTACAGGTAATCTGACGACTCAACTGACTGGAAATACAAACCTTGAAGCGAAATTAAGCAGTGCAAGTATTGCAGGGAGTAAAGATACAACTGTCCGGTTTAACCTTGCTTCCGAACAGGCCAAATTACCGACGGGATCTTATAAACTCAGCAGTGGCTATGTTAACTACAGTAAAGAAAATGGTGATAAGTGGCGATTAGACTTCAAAGAAGGACCTGAATTTACAATTGACGCGGATAAAACCTGCAACGTGGAACTCGGCAAGCCTGTGCTTTCGGTAAGTGCTGTCGATGAAAATAAACGCTACCAAAACGATGTGAAGGAACAGACAGTATATTCCAAAGAAACGAATGTATATATTTCGCGAATAATCAAGGGTAAGTCCGGCGAGCTTTACGGGCGATTTTATCAACAAACCGAAAACTCCAGGAGCCATAATGCCATAGAGCCGGATATAAAAATTGTTGATTCCGAAGGCAAGGAAGTAGCTGCCGCTAAAATCAAATATGGCTGAGGCGGTTCTTGCGGGTTTTCGTGGCGAAAACCAGATGTCAAACCAGGAAGTTACACTGTCACTATTACGCAGGATACCGGCCCCTTAGCCGGTACGATAGAGGGAAAACTGGAACTTACAATTCAATAAGTTAACGACAGAACAATTCGAACACGAAGATAAATAGGGCTGTGAGCATAAACTCGCAGCCCTTTGTTTTCCGGGGCATACCTGCTTTCATACAAACCGCCCAAACACATAACAAATGCTACTCCTTCATAAAACGAAAGCAGAATACGAATTGTACGATTGACAAAGATTGGTCGTAAACCTTAAGATGTGTCGATTGTTAGGTCTATACGGGAATATATATAGAAGGAGTTAGTATGAACAGGTTATCAGGAATAATAATTATGACACAAATTACATTTTTGGCATTCTCTCAAACCGAGGCGTTATCCCAGAGTCGTGAAAGATCAGAAATTGCCGCCGAGGACAAATGGAAGCTGGAAGATCTCTATCCATCGAACGAGGCGTGGAATAATGCCAAGAAGAAGATTGTCGCCCAATTCGATGAAGTGGCGAAGTATCAAGGCAAACTGGCCGGCTCAGCGCCCGCATTGCTGGCGTGTATGGAATTTAACAGCCGGATTTCCAGGGAATTCGGACGGTTGTATTGCTACGCCTCCATGAAATCCGACGAGGACACAGACGACTCGAAGTATCTGGGACTCAAGCAGGAGATGCAGCAGCTCGGCACCGACTACAGTTCCAGGGCGGCATTTATCACGCCGGAAATCGCCAAAATGGATAAACAGCAAATCGATGCCTTCATGGAGCAGGAAGCGGGCCTGAAAGTTTACAAGATGGCTTTGTATGATGTCCTGCGAATGAAGGCCCACACTTTGTCGGAAAGTGAAGAAAAGATTCTAGCCGAGGCGGGCATGCTGGCCGACGGCCCATCCTCGATTTATACGGTCTTCAGCAACGCGGAATTGCCTTATCCCGAAATCAAATTAAGTGACGGCACGATGGCCAAGCTCACCAAAGCAGGCTACAGCCGCTACCGGGCCGTGCAGAATCGAAACGACCGGGAGGCCGTGTTCCAGGCGTTCTGGGGCGCGTTAGACAAGTTCAAAGCAACTTTCGGCACGCAGCTTTATGCGAACGTAAAGAAGAATATGTTTTACGCCCGGACACGCAATTACGAGTCCTCGCTGGACAATGCCCTGGACAAGAACAACATTCCGACGGAAGTCTATATGGCTCTTATCGAAAATGTCACCAATAATCTCGATTCGTTCCATCGCTACCTGAGATTGAAAAAGCGAATGTTGGGAGTAGAAACGCTGAAATACTCGGATGTATATGCTCCGGTTGTCAAAGGGGTCGATTTGGAATATACGTATGAAGAAGCGAAGAAACTGGTACTCGACGCCATGAAGCCGTTGGGGGCCGATTACTGCCGGGTTGTCGCTGAATCGTTCGATAAGCGATGGATCGATGTTTATCCCTCGCCGGGAAAGCGCTCGGGCGCATATTCCAACGGTGGCGCGTACGATGTTCACCCTTACATCCTTTTGAACTATAACGATCAATACGAAGATGTCAGCACGTTAGCTCACGAACTGGGTCATACGATGCACAGTTATTACTCAAACAAGAATCAGCCGTATCCGACCGCCGATTATCCGATCTTTGTCGCAGAGGTGGCCTCCACTTTCAACGAGGCTCTTCTGATTGACAAAATGCTCAAAGAAATCGACGATGACGACACCCGGTTGTCGCTGCTGATGAATTACTTAGATGGAATCAAGGGGACGGTTTTCAGGCAGACCCAATTTGCCGAATTCGAGTTGCGTATGCACGAAATGGCCGAACGCAGCGAGCCGCTGACGGGGGACGCCCTTACTAAGCTTTACGGTGACATTCTGAAAAGATATTACGGGCACGATAAGGGTATTTGCCATATCGACGAGTTGTACACGGTCGAATGGGCATACATT
The DNA here is from genome assembly GCA_049644065.1 of Sedimentisphaerales bacterium. Taxonomy (GTDB): domain Bacteria; phylum Planctomycetota; class Phycisphaerae; order Sedimentisphaerales; family Anaerobacaceae; genus JAFGPJ01. Next base: position 7,833 of record JBARRE010000717.1, read on the forward strand.
CCGCATTTTTATTATGACTTTTACGTTTATCAGTATTCGACATCCTTTACCGCATCCACGGCGTTGGCCGAACAGGTATTAGGCAAAGAGAAAGGCGCGGTCAAAAATTACATCGACTTCATTTCAGCGGGAGGATCCGATTACCCGATCGATCTTCTCAAAAAAGCGGGCGTGGATATGACTAGTGCCGAGCCATTTAATAAAACGATGGTAGCAATGAATCGCACGATGGATGAGATTGAAGCGATTCTGGCAAAAAAAGCGGACAGTAAGCAGTAGCGATGTCGCCTCTTGTATTAAGAACAGTCAACGATATTTAACGGAAGACGTGTAGGATAAAGTATGAACTCTGATCCTTTTGTCAAGACAGAGGATTTGACCAGGATATACTCGTCCGGCACGATTCAGGTTGTAGCTCTCAAGGATGTGAGTCTGTCTCTCGATCAGGGTCAGTTCTTCGGAGTCACCGGGGCTTCCGGCTCGGGCAAATCCACCTTGATGAATCTTCTGGCCGGGCTGGATCGGCCTTCTTCAGGCAGTATCAGAGTCCAGGGCAAACTAATCTCTGAATTAGACAAGGACGAACTGGCCCTTTACCGGCGTCACCAGGTCGGCATGATCTTCCAGTCGTTCAACCTTGTGTCTTCCTACAGCGCTCTGGAAAATGTCGCTTTTCCGTTACTTTTCGCCGGCGTGGCTAAAAAAGAACGGGCCAAACGAGCGGAACAGATGTTGGAAAAAGTCGGACTCTACCCGCGGAAAGACCACCGCCCTTCCGAGCTTTCCGGCGGCGAACAGCAGAGGGTGGCAATGGCCCGGGCTCTTATCAACCAACCGAAAATCCTGCTTGCCGACGAACCCACAGGCAACCTCGACAGCAAAACTTCGAGACAGATTGTGCAGACACTTTCAGAGTTGAATAAAAAGCAGGGCTTAACCGTAATCATGATATCACACGAGGAATCTTTGCTGGACAAGTTCGCCGACGATGTCATTCACCTCCAGGATGGGAAAGTTGTTCAAGAGGAGAGAATCAGGTAAAATCTATGAGAATCTCCGATTATATCGAGCAATCTTTTTCCAATCTGTGGAAGAAGAAGCTGCGCACTCTTCTGACCAT
>JBARRE010000718.1:0-5551 GCA_049644065.1 Sedimentisphaerales bacterium
CTCGAATTGGCAACCGTGGCCTACGCCCAGCCAGGCGAGATGCAGCCGGAACGGGATTTCAACTATCAGAGCCCGGGCGACGCATGGGTCGTGCGGATGATGGGGCGCCCCGGCAGATGGGGAAGGAGCTGGTTCTCATTCGATATGCCCGTGAAACTTGATAGACCGATGGCGCTGGTTGTGACTTATTGCAGCGACCATCACAGCAGAGGAAGAGCGATATTCGATATTCTGGTTGACGGCCAGAAAGCAGCTAATCAGGAAGTGACAAGGAGCAGTCCGGCACGATTTTACGACGTCGAGTACCCCATCGGCACTAACCTGGTCGAGGGCAAGGAGAAAGTCACCGTGCGCTTCCAGGCCACCGAGGGAAACGTCGTCGCCGCCATATTCGGCATTCGTATGATCCGAGCAGATGCGGAACGTTAGTACAAAAACAGAAGGAGACTTACAATGAAAACTATATCCCTAATTCGTTTGATGCCGGTACTTATGGTCGGTTCGGCTGTTTTATTAACCTGCAACGCTTTGGCACAAGACAGTGCTGAGCCTGACTCAGGAGTTAATCTCGCTATTGTCGCCGAACCATCCTGTTCTTATGTCTCAGGTGATACATCACCAACGGCACTCAATGACGAATACGACCCGCCAAGCTCACGTGACAGACGTCGCGGATCTTACGGTAACTGGCCCAGAAGGGGCACACAGTGGGTGCAGTACGACTGGAGCAAGCCTATCAGTACTAAAAAGATCAACGTTTACTGGTGGGACGACCGTCGCGGTGTCCGCCTGACCAAGGCCTGCCGTCTGCTTTATTGGAACGGTGGGGATTTCGTGCCGGTAAGCAATCCATCAGGCCTGGGAGTAGCGGAAAATCAATATAACACCACGACCTTTGACGAAGTTCGTACGTCCAGGCTCAGGCTCGAAATCGATTCGAATGATACCTATTCGACCGGCATTTTGGAATGGAAAGTATATGACTCCGGCAAGTCGCCGGATTTCCCGCCGAAAGTAGACGCAGGCGTGGACCGCATTGTCATATTGTCAGGTAAGACCTATCTGAACGGAGCAATTAAGACGTTAGGCGGCAAAAGCGCCTCGGCAATTGCCTGGAGCAAAATATCAGGTCCCGGCGAGGTCGCTTTTGAGAATTCCGGCGAGCCGGTCACTACGGCAACATTTTCTAAGGCGGGCGATTATGTCCTCAAATTGACGGCCGGCAAAGGGCAATTGAGTGCTTCGTCCACTCTCTCCGTCAAGGCCGCAGTGCCGCCGCCAGCAACGCACCTTGACCTAATCGATACCAGGCACTATAAGATCGACAATCCTCTCTGGAACAGCAGAGCCAAAGCCCTGATTGTGAACTGGATTCCTCACTGCATCGACAAGATTTCCGACCCGAACTTGAAAGAAGGCGGCATAAACAACTTTATTGACGCCGCGAACAAACTGGCCGGCAAACCTCATGAACGTCACAGAGGTTACGTATTTTCCAACGCCTGGGTTTATAACACGATTGAATCAATCTGTGTTGCATTGATGGTCGATCCTCAGGACGATCAGGAGATTATTAATGCTCAGGAAGTAATGAAAGCGACGCTGGCCGATTGGATCCCGAAGATTCTGGCCGCACAGGAACCGGATGGATACCTGCAGACCGCATTTACGCTGAGCGACCGTCAGCGCTGGTCACCAAGGTACAGGGCGGACCATGAGGGTTATGTTGCCGGTTATTTACTGGAGGCTGCTATCGCACATTATCTTTTGACGAACAAGACCGACACCAGGTTATATAATGCAGCTAAGAAGCTTGCCGATTGCTGGTACGACAATATCGGCCCGCCCCCGAAAAAGGAATGGTACGACGGCCACCAGGCCATGGAAATCGCGCTGGTGCGGTTCGGCCGATTTGTGAATGAGACCGAAAGTAAAGGTAAGGGCGATAAATATATCGAATTGTCAAAGTTCCTGCTGGACTGCCGGAAGGATGGCGGCGAATACGACCAGAGCCACGTCCCGGTCGTCCGGCAGTACGAGGCCGTAGGGCACGCCGTGCGCGCCGTCTATTCCTACGCGGGCATGGCCGACGTCGCCATGGAAACCGGCGACATTGACTACCAGAGCGCCGTTATGTCGCTATGGCACAATATTGTCAACAGGAAGTACTACGTCACCGGCGGCGTGGGCAGCGGCGAGACATCGGAAGGCTTCGGCCCGGACTATTCGTTGCGTCACAATGCCTATTGCGAATCCTGCTCCAGTTGCGGCGAAATCTTCTTCCAGCACAAACTGAACATGACATACCAAGATGCCAGGTTCGCGGACCTCTATGAAGAGACACTCTATAATGCCCTCTTAGGCTCCATTGATTTGGAGGGCAGGAATTTCTACTATCAGAATCCCCTGGATTCACGCGGGCCTCGCTATGACTGGCACGGCTGTCCGTGCTGCGTGGGTAACATCCCGAGGACCCTGCTGATGCTGCCCACCTGGACCTATGCCGGCAGCGCCGACGGCGTTTACGTAAACCTCTTCATCGGAAGCACGGTTACGGTCGAGGATGTGGCGGGCACCAACGTCAAGATGATTCAAAAGACCGATTATCCGTGGAGCGGCGACGTTTCGGTCACTGTCAATCCCCAGGAGCAAAAGAGATTCAGCGTCAGGATCCGCATGCCGAACCGCAGCGTCAGCAAACTTTACGCCGGGACGCCTCAATCCGACGGTATCACGTCGATTTCCGTCAACGGTTCTGCGATTACTCCACCCGTTGAAAAAGGATATGCCGTGATTACCCGGCGGTGGAGGACCGGCGACAAGATCGATCTGAAGCTCCCGATGAAGATTCAGAGAATTAAGGGCAGCGATAAAATCGAAGCTACGAAAGGCCGGGTGGCACTTCGTTATGGCCCGCTGATTTACAATGCCGAGAGAGTCGACCAGGACATTGACAATGTCCTGAGCCCGGAGTCCGCCCTGACCGCCGAGTGGAAGGATGATCTTCTGGGTGGCGTCATGGTCATTAAAGGCACCTGGGCCGACGGTTCCGAGTTGACAGCAATTCCCAACTATGCCCGGAATAATCGTGCTGCTTCAGATCAGAATGACCGCCGTGATCGCGGCACTATCAATTCATCTGTCTGGTTAAAGGATCAATAAGCAACGTATAAAGTTGAAAGATAAGAACAATGAAAAAATCATTTGTCTTGGGTATGATCGGAATGCTCCTGACCTGTCCCGCAGTTGTAATATCGGCCGGGTTCGGCCAAAACACAATTGTCAATCCGTCTTTTGAAAAAGCCGAAGGCAGGAATCCCGCCGGCTGGAGGCCCCAACGCTGGGGCGGCGCCGGCGAACTTACTTATGCATCCATCGGGCGGACGGCAAATCGGTCCGTGATGATATCTTCTGCCTCCGGAGCGGATATCGGATGGAGCCAGGTTGTGAATGTCAGGCCGTTCTCCCGCTACAAACTCACCGGCTGGATCAAGACCGAAAACGTGCGCGCCACAACCGGCAGGGGCGCCTTGTTCAATCTGCATGACCTGCAATCGGCACGGTCCCGGGCAGTCACAGGCACCAATGACTGGACAATGGTGGAAATGGATTTTCAGACTGATACTCATGCAACGGTACAGGTCAACTGCCTGTTCGGCGGCTGGGGCATGGCGACCGGCACGGCATGGTTCGACGATGTGAATCTGCAACTGCTCTCTACTGACGTCGAATCCCCTCGCAGGCCGAAAATGTATTACACCGATGACTCCCACGGCAGAGCCTTTGCCAAGGACCCTGATGTCGCCCGTTTCGGCGGCCGCTATCTCATGTACTACACGATCAGCCGACCGGGAAAGGGAATTGCGATCGGTATCGCCGAGAGCAGGGACCTGAACAATTGGAAAAAAGTCGGCGAAGTTCTGCCGGAGGCAGGCTACGAAAAGAATGGTATCGGTGCTCCGGCGGCACTTGTCCGGGATGGAAAATTGCATCTTTTCTATCAGACTTACGGCAATCGCGAGAAGGACGCAATTTGTCACGCGTGGTCCGAAGATGGGATTCGTTTCGAACGCAATCCGACCAATCCGATATTTCGCCCGACAGGCGAATGGAATTGCGGCCGGGCAATCGACGCAGACGTCGTGGAGTTCAAGGGTTCCTATTTACTTTACTGTGCCACCCGGGACCCCTCTTACAAGATTCAAAAGCTTGCCGTAGCGGCCTCTCCTGTCGGATCGGGCTTTCGGCGGGAGTCATGGAAACAATTGCATACCAATTCGATTTTGGAGCCCAAGTTGTTCTGGGAGAAAAATTGCATAGAGGCGTCCTCGATTTGTAAGCACAATGATAAGTTGTATATGTTTTATGCCGGTGGGTATAACAATGAGCCCCAGCAGATCGGCTGCGCCGTGAGCGGCGACGGTGTCACTTGGGAGCGGCTTTCCGAACTTCCCCTGCTTCCCAACGGCAAGGCCAACGAATGGAACAGCAGCGAATCAGGCCACCCGGGAATTTTTATGGATGACGACAGCAAGATGTACCTGTTTTTCCAGGGCAATAATAATAAGGGGAGAAGCTGGTTTCTTTCTAACATGATAGTAAAGTGGGACGAGGAGATGCCCTATCTTGTCCGGCAGCGCGACAACCAAATCTTCCGTATTCGCGAGACAATAAAGCCTTCGATTACGATTGATGTCGCCAAGACAAGAGAGCCGATTTCGAAATTCATTTACGCTCAGTTTATAGAACACCTCGGCCGCTGCATTTACGGCGGCATCTGGGCCGAGATGCTCGAGGATCGAAAATTCTATTTCCCCATTACTACCAATTACAAACCCTATGACGGTGGCGGTATTACGAAAGAACGCCCCTACCCGGTCGTGGCAGCTTCTCCCTGGCAGATCGTCGGCCGGGATGATTCGGTAAAGATGGTTAAGGAAAACTCATTCGTCGGTAAGCACACTCCCTTGATTCAAGCGGGCGGCGAGATTCGGCAGCTTGATCTCGGGCTTCTGAAGGATAAACAATACGACGGCTATGTCTGGCTCAAACCTCAAAAGCAGAGCGCGGATGTTAAAGTGTCACTTGTCTGGGGCGAACGCCGAACGAATCGCGACTCCGTTTCCTTTACTGTTTCTGAGAATCGTTATGTGAAGTGCCCGTTTCGATTCGCTGCCGGCGATGAGACTGCAAAGGGCAAGCTCGAGATCACGATATCCGGAGGAGCGTGCTATGTCGGCACGGTATCGCTGATGCCGGCGGACAATATCGAAGGGATGCGAGCCGATACGATGCAGTTGTTAAAGGAGCTCAACGCTCCGCTTTATCGCTGGCCGGGCGGCAATTTCGTCAGCGGCTACGACTGGCGCGACGGTATCGGCGACCGCGACCGCCGGCCGCCTCGCGTGAATCCCGCCTGGACAGGCGTGGAGCATAACGATTTCGGATTTGACGAATTCATTCGTTTTTGCCGGATGCTCGAGACAGAACCTTTGGTAACCGTCAATACCGGTTTCGGCGATGCCTACTCCGCAGCGGCGCAACTGGAATA
>JBARRE010000719.1:0-12483 GCA_049644065.1 Sedimentisphaerales bacterium
CTATGAATCCGGCACAGTGCCTTCGGCAGCCGAATATGCAGCGGGGATTGTCCCGCTGTTGAAGGATAAAAACATCAAAATCATCCTGGAGCCGGGCAAGAGCATTTGCGCCAACGCCGGGATAATGCTCACCCGCGTCCTTTATATCAAACGCGGGGGCAGTAAAAAATTCGTTATTGTCGATGCGGGAATGAACGATTTGATCCGACCGTCGTTGTATGACGCGTTCCATTTCATCTGGCCCGCGAAAGTGAACGAAAAGTTTGTGCCCCACAAACGCAATAAGGATTTGCAGATGGACGGTGCCGAAGTCTTTGATGTCGTCGGCCCGATCTGCGAAGGCGCGGACTTCTTCGCAAAGGACAGAATCCTGCCGCCGACAAAACGCGGTGACCTGCTCTCGGTTTTTACCGCCGGCGCGTATGGCTTCACTATGAGCAGTAATTACAACGCCAGAGGCAGAGCCGCTGAAGTCCTCGTTGACGGTGAAAATTTCTCAGTCATCAGAAAACGCGAAACCTACGAAGACTTAATATTACCGGAGAAGTAACCGCTTTTTTGTTCAAGAGATAACCCCGCGTTAAACGCGGGGCTAAATATTTAGCCGGCGGTTTCACCGCCGGTTAATGATCTTTATATTCCGCACTTGATGCGGAATCGATGCATTCCGACATCCCTGAATGCCTGTTTCCGTATGAATTACACAAAAGGAAGATGAAGTGAGATACGCTTCATTAAATCCGAACTACGAGATTAAAAGTTTCGCTCGACGAAGCCGGTGTCGATTTTGTTTTTGACGAAGAGGTTGTGTGAGAGGATGTCCAGGCAGGCTGGGATCGTTGTTTTGATCGGCTCGATAACAAATTCCCTCAGGGCCCTTTTCATTGTGGCAATGGCCTCGCTCCGCGTCGGTTTATGGACAATAACCTTTGCAATCATCGAATCGTAGCTTGGCGAAACCGTCCATCCCTGATGAACGTGCGTATCGACTCTGACGCCGGGACCGCCGGGCGGAATATACCTTGTAATCGTGCCGGGCGAAGGAGCAAAATCCTTTTCGGGATCCTCGGCGTTAATCCGGCATTCGATTGCCACGCCAGAATGTTTAATACTCCTCTGGCTTAAATTTAAGGGCATTCCGGCGGCGATTTTCAACTGCCACTTGATCAGGTCGTGGCCGGTGACCATCTCAGTAACAGGGTGCTCGACTTGAATCCGCGTATTCACTTCGATGAAGTAAAATGCTTTGTCCTTGTCCAGAAGAAACTCGACCGTTGCCGCATTAACATAATTGGCCTTTTTAATAATCTTCAAGGCGGCTTCGGCAAGCTGCTCCCTTGTACGCTTATCCAGGACGGGACAGGGCGATTCTTCGATCATTTTTTGATGTCTTCTCTGAGTGGAGCAGTCTCTTTCATAGAAGTGTAATGCGTTGCCCTCCTGATCGGCCATTACCTGGACTTCCACGTGCCGGGGTTCAATAATAAGTTTTTCCAGGTACACCCTGCCGTCACCGAAGGCGGCTTTTGCCTCGGCCTGTGCGGAACTGAATGCCGAACGCAAATTCATGTCGTTATGCACAACTCGCATACCGCGTCCACCCCCACCGGAGGCGGCTTTTATTATTACGGGATAACCCATCTCGTTCGCCAGCTTAAGGGCTTCAGAATCCTTATCGAGGGCACCATCGGAACCGGGCACGGTCGGCACACCCACCTTGGACGCCAGCTTGCGGGCCTGGATCTTGTCACCGAGCAGCTGCATCGCCTCAACAGGCGGTCCGATGAATGTGATCCCGCACTCCCGGCATATCTGGGCAAAATTTATGTTCTCGGCCAGGAAGCCGTAGCCAGGATGAATTGCCTCTACATCGGTAATCTCGGCGGCACTTATTATACGCGGGATATTGAGGTAACTTTTCGCGGATTCGGCCGGACCGATACAAACGGACTCGTCGGCGAGCTGCAGGTATGGAGCGTCTTTGTCGGCCTCGGAATAAACCACCACCGCTTCGATATCAAGTTCGTGGCAGGCACGGATGATACGCAGCGCTATTTCGCCGCGGTTTGCTATCAGGATCCTTGAAAACATAATTCAATCTGCGATTTACTATTGTTCCGGCGTTACGGACTTTTTATCCTTACTTCTCAATAATCAATGATTAATCCGGTCTGACCTTGAAAAGCACCTGGCCATATTCTACGGCCTGGCCATTAGTTACGAGTATTGATACAATTGTCCCGCTGGTTTCGGCTTTTATCTCGTTCATGACCTTCATTGCCTCGATAATACAGACTACCGTTTGTGGACCGACTTCCGAGTCGATATCGACGTAAGGCCCAGAATCGGGACTTGACGTTGCATAGAAGGTCCCGACGATGGGCGATTTTATCTCCACCAAATCTTCTTCGCCTGGGACGGCTTGTGGGCCGGAGGATTGACTCGCAGCCCCGATACTTTCGGGGCCGACGGGAGCGATGCCTGGTTCCGGTCTCATCATGGGAATACCAATGGCCGGTTGTTGAGGTTGTGCGCGCTTTAGAAAAATCTTGTCGTCATCGTGCTTAATTTCAATCTCAACCAAACCGTTCTCTTTCATTATTTCGATGAGCTTTTTTATTTTCTTCAAATCAGAATCTTTTTCCGCCATCGTCGCATCCTTTCTGAGATCCCAAACACCTTTTTGGCGATGGGTTCTCATAAAATGAGAACGTAAACTCCTGATTAAGCTAAATAAGTATAGTCCTGGCGATTGTTATTGCAAGAAATTTTCCTTGTGCCAGGTTACACTTCTGATTAAATTCCGCCGTATTGAGGCAAAAACAGCAATACTCTTGTACGAGGGCTGTCCAAATGGCGAAAATAGCGGTCGATGTCGTATTGTTACCCTCGGAAGGGATGACAAATCGAGCAATTGAGGCAAATAAAGGACTATTGAAACAATGTGCCGACCGAATAATTCTGGATAAAGAGAACTGCCTGCCACATATTTCCTTAGACATGGGATGTCTGGATGAACAGGATATTCCTGATATTGAGAAAATTCTGCAGACAATTGCCGAGAAATATCAACCGGGACCGTTATGCGTTGTTGGTATAAATACCGGAACGAACTCGCTCGGCGAAAAAGTGTCCGCTTTTGAAGTAAAAAAAACAGAAAGACTTCTATCGCTCCATGAAGAAGTTATGCGAAGAATGACGCAGTATTTCAGCCATGATGTGACGGCGGAAATGGTGCTATCTCCGCCAATGGCCGGTGAATCAACGTTACTCTGGATAAAAAACTATCCTGAGAAATCGGCTTTTGAAAACTTTTTTCCGCACATAACAATCGGATACGGGCAAGTGGATGACTTTTCGTTTAAAGCCGAATTCACCGCCTCAAAGCTTGCTTTATGTCACATGGGAAATCATTGCACGTGCAGAAAACTTCTTGCCGCTACAGAGCTTGAATAGTGAGCATGCAATATATGGAAAAACTGGATGAAAAATTTCTTGCATTATCGGTCCGGTACGACTATTCTTTCACCATAAAAGCACAGCAACAGTGCTACTCTGCAAAGCTGCTGCGAAGCACGAATTATTTGAGGAGCTATCAGCAATGGAAATGAAACGTCGTGAATTCTTAGTCAGGTCGATTGCCGGGATGGGCGGTCTTCTTTTAGGTTCGGGATGTATAAGCACCGCCGGGCAAAAATCCGCGAATTTCGATCCATACGAGCGTGTGCCGCTCGGGAAAACGAAGATTATGGTTTCGCGCGTTGGCTTAGGCACGGGCATGCGCGGCGGAAATCGCCAGTCGAATCATTCCCGGATGGGCAAAGAGAAGTTCGATTCACTGGTGCATGCGTCCTATGATCGCGGTGTCCGGCTGTTCGATGTAGCTGACCTCTACGGTACGCACCCGTATCTGGCGGGAGCGCTTAAGAAGATGCCCCGCAAGGATTATGCGATAGTCTCAAAGATATGGTGGCGGCGCGGCGGTATACCCGAGCAGGAACGCCCGGACGCAGATGTAGTTGTCGAGCGCTTCCTCAAGGAGCTGAACACCGATTATATCGACCTTGTTCTTCTGCACTGTGTTGTCTCAGAGAAGTGGCCGGATGAACTCGGCAAACAGATGGACATTATGGCCAAGCTAAAGAAGAAAGGCCTCATTCGGGCACACGGAGTCTCATGCCACTCGCTGGCGGCGCTGCAGGTCTGCGTCAAGGAGCCATGGGTCGATTCGGTTCATGCAAGGATTAACGCTTACGGCGCAAAAATGGATGGCCCGCCGGAGAAGGTCGCACCTGTGCTAAATGCGCTGCACGAAGCCGGCAAAGGTGTAGTGGGGATGAAGCTGATTGGCGAAGGCACCTTCAGAGACAGTGATGAAAAACGTGATGAATCGGTCCGGTACGTGCTCGGCCTGGGCAGTGTGGATGCGATGGTCGTCGGCTTCGAGAAAATCGAGGAGGTCGATGATTTCGCCGCGCGCGTCCGCAAGGTAGCTGTTGCCGATAGACCGGCCAAGCTGCTCGTACGGCGATAGGCCCGGGCAGCGTGATGAAAAGAAGGAGGTAATTGTGAAAATTAATCAGGATTTCACCATGTCGGTCGAGACCATTCTTTTTCTTAAGCAAAGGAAAAACTCCGACTATCTTCAGGCGTCAGAAATCGCAAAGGCCCTTAACTTCTCCGTAGGCTATCTGCAAAAAGTCATACAGATGCTCAGCAGACAGGGCATTGTGGAATGTAAACGCGGAAGAATCGGCGGCGTTAGAATTAGAGCCAGGATGGTTACACTGCTCGATTTATGGAAGGCAACCTGCGGCGATTTGGATTCTGCAGGCCCGGGCCTGGCTGTTATGAAGAAGCCGCTAAAAGCCTTCTCGGACTCGATGAGCAGGGTTGTGCTCTACAGCAAAAAATAAAGAGGCAATCAGGTACCGTCTATTCTCTTGCAGTGAGATCATGAATTGAAATCACCGGATACGCGCCTTGTCCCATCCACCGTTTGGAGCTGGTTTATCGCATCGTTTTTTTACTCATCCTCCTTTCCTCGCATTAGTTCCGTCAAGTCCATCATTCAGTACCATAGTTTTTGGTATCATGCCGTAATCTGAGATATAAATAATTGACACATCGCTGGACAGGGATATGGACAGTTATAAGAAAAATGCAAAATAACAGTGTTTTATGTGGTGCATAGTTATTCCATTATGATAGTGACATGTTGAGAAACAATTTCAAATGACAGAAATAATGCGTTCATTAATTGTACGAACAAGCCGGGACAGGTAATTCTAAGCGAGAAATCCGTATTAAGCTGCAAAATTTATTGTGCCGTTTATTCGGATATCGGGTAAAATGTATTTACAGTTATTATTCATAGAAATACATTTCATTTGAAGGGACCGGGCTATGGATCGAATTTGTCTGGGGGCTGGTGTTTGGGCGATTGTTCTCTTCATTTTACTTACCTGTCCGCTTTATGGATCAACGATTGACGTTTCGGAGTCTGTCGGCAGTCTCGTCGAGGCCGACTGGATAAGGGCCGATTTTGAGTTCATTTCCGGCGGGACGAATGAATCGCAAGCGGCAGAAGTCGATGTGGGCGGCCGATTCTCTCTGGCGCATACGAACCAGCTTATCATTCGAGGGTACAAACTCGCCAGGCGTTTGCGCAACTTATCAGCTTCCGAGTCCCGGCTGAAAGCACTAGTGACAGAACTGCGGATGTTTGATGCTTACCTTGACGAAACGGAATCAGTCGTCAACGATAGACGCAGTATATACCTGCGTGTTCGCTCGATTGTTCGGCAGATTGCAATGTGCAATCCGCTGCTGGATTTTGACAAAATATTGTTTATCAAACGTCACCATCCGGGCGGCGTGTATCACATGTGCGACCAGTATTACGGTTTCAACGTCATCGCAGGCGGTGGACTTTTCATTTTGTCCGATCCGTTCGGAGCCAATCCAAAGCTGACGGATTTGCTGGCCGACACCGTTGTCGAGAGAGGTCGCCTTAAGGGAAGCAAGCTTACACCTGGTGGATTCCTCTCGCCCGAGCTTTCCTATGACGGCAAGACAATTCTCTTTGCATATACGCAGGGCAATGGCAAGGATCTGGAATGGACGCCCGAGAGCTGTTTTCACATTTTCAAAGTCAACTCCGACGGCACAGGATTGGTTCAGTTGACAGACGGTTCCTGGAACGACTTCGATCCGTGCTTTCTGCCTAACGGCCGAATCGTTTTTAACTCAGAGCGGCGGGGTGGATACCTTCGCTGCGGCCGGCATTGTCCCACATACGCGCTGCACTCGATGGCGGCGGACGGCAGTGACATTATTGGTTTCAGTTATCACGAAACGCACGAATGGCACCCGAGCGTGGCAAATGACGGCATGGTAGTGTACACGCGATGGGATTATGTGGATCGCGACACAAACATTGCACATCATATATGGACTTGCTTTCCGGATGGTCGTGATCCTCGTTCTTTTCACGGCAATTATCCGGTCCGGCGTGAAACCCGGCCCTGGATGGAAATGAGCATTCGCGCCATCCCGGACTCGCACAAGTTCGTTGCTACCGCTGCGGCGCACCATGGTAATGCTTTCGGCTCGCTGGTAATGATAGACCAGCGCCTCGATGACGATCGTATGTCGTCGCAATTAACTCGCATTACTCCGGAGGTGCCTTTCCCCGAAGCCGAGAAGCACATCATGCCTATAAAGGATTGCATGGTTTACGGAACAGCCTGGCCGCTCAGTGAAGATGACTTTCTATGCGTGTATGACCGGGATGCAAAGAACCACGGCATTTACTGGATAGACCGCTTCGGTAATAAAGAGCTCATTTACCGCGACACGTCCATCCCGTGCATGAGTCCGATTCCGCTGCGTCCGAGGCATAAACCGCCGGTTATTCCCACCAGAACAGTCCAGACCGCTGACGATATAAATAAGACAGGTGGCGAACGCCCGCAGGAAACTATTACAGTAATCAACGTTTACGACAGCGACTTCGAGTGGCCCGAAGGCGCTAGAGTTGCAGCTCTGCGAATCATCCAGGTATTGCCGAAGACAACACCTCCACCGAATCAACCCCGCATCGGAGTCGCCAACCAGACGAACGCCCGGGCGGTGCTCGGGACCGTGCCCGTCGAGGCCGACGGAAGCGCATATTTCGAAGTTCCCGCCGGCAAGATGATCTATTTCCAGGCTCTCGACAACCGTGGGATGGCGATCCAGTCGATGAGGTCGGGCACTTATGTTCACCCCGGAGAACAGTTGACTTGTCTGGGTTGTCATGAGCCTAAAGGCCGCGCGCCGAAACGACCCGCCTTAACGCCGCTCGCCCTTCGCAGGGCGCCTTCGAAAATACAACCCGACGTGGACGGCTCGAATCCTTTTAACTATGTCCGACTTGTACAGCCGGTACTGGACCGCAATTGTGTTAGTTGTCATCGCAGCGAAGAAGCGCCGGACCTAACGGGCTTTGTCGAGGGCAAGAACGGATGGACGCGCTCGTACAATAATCTCGCTGAGAAGTACGGCTTTTATTTCCACGTCAGCAACGGATCAATCAACACGGGTGTCCACGGCGGCAGCAGAACTATTGCCGGGGCGTTTGGAGCACGGATTTCCGGATTGCTCAAATTTATGGATGAGCAACATTATGGCGTGAAACTCTCAGAGGAAGATTTTCACCGTTTGACGCTATGGCTCGACTGCAACAGCGAATTTTACGGCTCGTATGAAAACACGCTCGACCAGGCGAGAGGCGAGATCGTCCATCCGACTCTGAATTGATTCGTTAAATAACAAGTCCGAAAACGGGATAAAAACGGTACCAATCAGTTTGGTTGACCTGCTTTACCGGGCCAGTGTTAATTACGGCAAAGCTGATAACCCGTTGTTTATAGGGCTACTGGCAGGAAGTCTTCAAATCCCGATTTGCTCCTTAAAGCCGGTCTTTCATTAAGCCGAACTCAGAAAATACTGGAAGTATTACTAATTTCATTGACCTTTCAAAAGAGTGAGGAATTGTGGACGATAAACAAAGACATAGAAGACTGCGCCTGCTGATAAAGAAGCTCAACAAGGATCGCAAGAAGCAGAACCAGAAAATCGATATACTCTGCAACGACCTCATTGCGGCCCAAAGGAACTTTATCAAAAGGCTTGGCATTATAAATTTTGCGGCTAATTTCTACGAGTCTATCATCGGGACGACCGACCTGAACAAGCTGCTGTATACCGCCGTCGAATTTATTAAAGCCGAAAACGAGGATGCAAATGTCACCTTCTTTCTGCGTCAGGAAGAAAACTTCGTAATTCATATGTTCGAGAGCTGCCGGCCAATAGCCGTCGAGAAGCAATACATCGAGAATTGTTTCACCCAGGAACTGATGGACAGTATCTCCAAGTCGAACAAGGTGTGCACTATCGATGATATGTTTGCAATGGGTCTGCATGGCAACTTGAATGAATTAAATAAAATCTCCGCAGTGACGATTCCCCTTGGCCTTCTCGGCTCGTCATTAGGTTTTATTCTGATTTACCGCCCATCGGAGAGCAAGCTGACCGCCGATGAGATAGGCAGAATTTCCGCCGTAATCAGCGGGCTTTCCCGGGCGATTACCTCCTGCCAGATACTGTCACGCGCTGCGGACTGATCATATTGCCGCTAAGGCTTTTTGAGTCCCGCGGCGAGGGCGGCGGCGCGCAGCTTGTCACCGGCGGGCCCCGGTGACTTGTTAAAAAGAACATCCAGCAATTTCGGGTACTCCTCCAGAGCATCCAGCGCCTGCGTCCATTTGTCCGCATCTTTAGAACGAAGCCCATCGGCCAAACCCAGGCAGATCGCCAGATAGGCCGCTCTCGCCTGCTGTGTGACGGCGGCGCTGTCGGCAAAGCCAGCTTCGATTTGGATTTTTAATTTTGTTCGCAACCCGGCGATTTGCTCATCCGGGTCGGGCAGCGTTTCGACGTTGGCCGGTTTCTGCACGCTTATGCGATAGAAATCTTTGCCGTCACGGCGATTTTTGCTGCCGCCGTTTTCGATAATGACGCGACCGGCCACCTCGATGATGCGGTCGCCGAAGCCGGTGATTGTCTCGTCCTCGGGCATGGATGGGCGAGTGGTGTTGCGATAGCTGTCCTTGATTTCCCAACCCTGCTGCCGCATCCAGCGGTGACCTTTGATTACGCCGACGATAGTCGCTGCGGTGGCGGCATTATTATCAGCGTCCCAGCCAAAATTGAAGGCATGGATTAGGGTGTTCACCAGGTCGCCCTTGCCATAGAGCAAAGCGGCGACCGTTGCGGCGGTGCAGAGTTCGTAGCCGTTCTGGTTGCGCGTTCTGCTTTCATAGAGCGTGTATTTGTCCCTGATGAGCTGGCGGGTGGTCCGCCAATCGCCGGCGTGTTGTTTGTGCCAGCCGCGGACATCTTTAATAATTGGCAGAATCCCGCTGTCGGGGTCAACCGATGCCAGGCCGGCGTCAATGATAGCGTCGATATCATTGGTAAAGAAAGCCGTGGCGATCATCGCCGTGAATAACTGCGTGGTTTGTGCCGGCTCGGCGTCAATCGTAACATGGGTGTAATTCAGGCCGATACGGGCGGCGGTCTGCGGCATTCCGGGGGCAATAAGGCCAAACGATTCGCATACAAACTGGCCGGAGATGTTGAAGCCGGACCAGGGATTCAACGCCAGATTACCGGTCAGCGGCGGATCGATCCCGATATCCATTAACTGCCGGGTGTACAGGTTCGCGCACCAGATGTGGTCGTTGATGTGTTGTTTCCATAACGAGGTTATCCGTTCCGGGCCGAGCAGAACGGTCTGGTCCCGCTGCATCGCAGAAATATAAACCCATTCGATGTCCGTGTCGTCATCGGTCCGGGCGCCATCGGCCAGAGCGGGCGTGTACTGCCTGACTTCTCCGGGTTCTTCGTAATATTTGTTCTCATGAGGCAGACCGTTGAGGTTACCGAGCAGTTGGGCGAGCAGGCCGCCTCGGATCTTGTCTTCGAGAGCTTCTGAGGATATTTCAACGAACCGCTGGGCCTCGGCGTCGATTTCCTTGCCGATAAGCTGCGTTCCGGCTTCCGCTGAGTTATTTATGAAAGAATGCCACAGCAAAGCAATGGTGAATAACACGAATAATTTTCTATACATAATATTTGTCCTATCTAATTCGGTAAAATTATAGCCTAATTTCCTTGCAATATCAGTTTTTTCTGTTAAATTTACGTTTCCTTAGTTGGGATCTGATCCTGACGGGCAGGTAGCTCAGTTGGTAGAGCAACGGACTGAAAATCCGTGTGTCGGTGGTTCAAATCCACTCCTGCCCATTAGGTAAGTTGTTAGCTGACAGTTGGTTATAGCTGTCAGTTTTTTTTGTGGTGGGCGAAAAATGGGGTGCGTGCCAAATGTGTGCCAAATTCTTGTCAACGCTTTGTTCAGCAGCTACCCTTGCACGATCAACCAAATCATCCGCTACAGCAAGATAGAATTCGTGCGTAGTCGAAAAACTTGAGTGCCCGGCCAGCGTCATTACATCATGTTCGCTCATGCCGTTGGCAAACCAATTTGTCAGAGCCGTATTCCTGAGACAGTGGAATTTCCGCTTCCTGACACCGGCCATTTTCAAGATTTTCTCAAACTTACGTGAGAAGTTGTTTATCACCTTCAAACGGGCATCCCTGAGTGACCATTTGCCCTGCTTCCGTAGCTGCTGGATATGGTCATATCTGGCCGATGGAACGAACACATACGGATAGCCTTCTGGCTGCTGAGTCTGATGGTCGGCAAGCATCTGGAGGACATTCTTTGTCAACGGTAGTTCCCTGCGGTCAGTGTCTTTGATAAGCCATTCCCATGTGTAGTCGGTGCCCTTCTTTGGTGAAACCTCTATGGTCATTGCTTCAAAGTCAATATTCGCCCAGGTACAGTTGAGCAGTTCACTTCGTCTCATGCCGGTACATAAAGCTGTGATAATCAGCATATCCCACTTCAACTCTGTCTGGCTGTCTTTGGCGGCTCTTACAATTCGGTTGGTTTCATCTGCTGTGTACTTTTCCACCTTTTTCTTTGCCACTTTCGGCATAGCGATATGCTGTAACGGGTTTTCGTCAAGCTGCTTTCTGTTCACTGCCAGTTGGAACATCCTCTTGAGATGGCTTAGCTTCTTTGTTACCGTCGCAGGGCTATTGCCCTTGTCCAAGCACTTCTGACGGAACAACTCACCGTGTTTCAATGTGACTTTCTGGTAGTCGATATTGCCAATCACTTCGATTAAATGGTTCATGGCATATCGGCATTCATCGTGAGTGCTTTCCCTGATTTGCTTACCAGTTCTGTCCAAGCTATCCTCCAGGAAATCATGAAGCCTCATTGATTTTGGTGCGATTATACCCATTCGCAATTCCCGCTCTTTCTGGTCACGTTGTCTTTGTGCATTACGCTTGTTGGCATGGCCTAATGTCATCCTTTGTCTCTTGCCATTTTCAATTTGGTAATCAAGAAAATACGTAAACTTTCGGCCATTACGCGATGGCCTTATTCTTAGCTTTACCAGCTGTTTGCTCATAATTTTACCTCCTTTCTGCCGAGCTATAACTGGTAAAACCGATCCGGGTTTTATTATAGCCAAGGCGGAACAAATGCGCAAGTTTTATTTTTCAAGAACAGTTTTTTCTCCGATCCATTTTCTGACAGCCTCAGTCGGGTATAAGGGTTGGCGACATATATGGATGCAGGGCAAGCTGTGAACCCGTTTAAGGTGCGCAATCACATTATGATAATCATTAGCTTTGCTGACTGAAGGTATACGCAGGAATTTGATCAGCTCTTCTTCAGTTAAAAGGTCAGGATATAAGTCGTTATTATTCTCTGCGGTCATTTCATCACCTTTTCAATCGCTTATTATTTGTTTGGTTCTTCCGGTTAATGCGTAGGTGCCCCGAACAGACCGGAGCCTTGGGTTTGATTCGAGAGAAAAACTGTTTGGGCAGAGGCCCAAATTTGGGTACCCGGGGGGGAATTTGAGCCTCTGGGCCCCGGACGATTTCTCTCGGTCATTGGGCACGCCAAATGCATCTGCGCATTGTCCGAAAGAATCGTTTATTTGAGCAGCATCATCTTTGTGGATGGTATAATCTGATAAGCAGTCCTTCGCCCCTTTGAAATGCTTGCTAATGAACGAAAAGAGCAATGTCAGAAGAATGGCTATCCCCAATGCGGCATAAGGCAGCAAAATGATTCCAGACGAACCTTTCAAGGAACGGCTCATTCCAATAATACATAATGCTGATACGCATACCGAAAGAACACAAGATGGAAATGTATCAAGATTAAAAGCTGATTTAATGGGCTTGAATATAACCACCAGCAGTATTACAAAAATAGAAACCAAGACTATTGTTTCAATATTGTTTAACATGACTCTTCCTTCCATAATTTAGAGTGAACTTACTTGTTAT
>JBARRE010000720.1:0-1579 GCA_049644065.1 Sedimentisphaerales bacterium
CAGAAAATGTCGTAAAATGACAGTATCCGGAATATATATGTTTCCACACTTGTCATATTGAAAGAAATTGGTATTGCTTTAACTATATTAACAGTTAGAGCTTAGGATATAAACAAAAGGAATTGCTGGGAACTTGTCCCATCCATAGTTGGAGGTTGAAAAAAGCAATGGCTACTCCGGCCTGATTTTGTGTAAAATCGGGCCAGATAAACAATTATATTTTTTGAAAGGAGTAGCCATGCAGAAAAAATTGTACAAAATCGCAAGTAAAAATGACAGTCGGAAAATTGCAGAATTCTTGAGCAAGGATGGGCAGCTATTACTGCCGTTCCTCGATTTAATCTGCAATACTGAACAGGCGGTTGATGAACTGATCGACATAGTCGGTAAAGGGGCTATCGAAGCAGTGCTTCTTTTGAGCGCTCAGCAGCTCGCTGGCCCCTCTTTAGGCGCTTTTCGCCAGCTTCTACGGACTCGGGGCAAACCATCAGCGTATCCCGGTCCACATCGGTGAATACGGGAGTTGCTCCGGCAAGGACAATTAAATTCACGGTGGAAACCCACGTCATCGACGGAGTGATGACCTCGTCACCGGGGCCGATGCCCAGGGCTTTGAGCACGAGGTGCATTCCGGCGGTTGCCGAAGACAACGCTACAGCTTCGGGGCAGCCCACATAATCACAGAATCTCCGCTCAAACTCCGCGACCTTCGGCCCTGTGGTAATCCACCCCGATCGCAAAACATCGCCGACCGCGGCAATATTCGCCTCCGTTATCGATGGCCGTGAAAATGGCAGAAATTCATTTCTCATTACCTATTCCCTGCTTACTCCAAATAATCAGGATCGCCTTTGGCTGTCCTGCTGCCCTGAAATCACACAACGCCTTTATCCTCGTGGGAAGAAAGTAGAGCCCCACAGTTTAGTCTCGTTCATTCAAGTCCGGATCCTTTTGGAAACCAGCTTAATGACGTTGGCAAAAACAAATAAAACATGCCAAATACTAAAATAATTCTCCATAATTGTCAAGAATGGATGTTTTCTGGAAGTAGGCCGTCCAGGAATCATCGTATCTCTCGCCTTGTTCCGGCATATTGGGGGCTTGCCGGGTGAATGTTGAGGAATCAGATGTTTTAACGGGCACAAGGGCTGCGGATTGGTAGTGGTCGAAGATCTGGTATTCTCGCTCAAATGGTTTTTACCCGCAATGATTACCGCACCGACAGCCATAGGCTTCGTCCTGCAGCACAAATTCCTAAAGATATCCAAAGACTGGAAACTATCACACACCTTTGAGTGTACTATTCGTATTGAGGGTTATGAAAGCCGGCCCGTCCTCACTGCCCGCACCGCCGGTGATTAGAAAAGTCGTGCCGTCGTCCGTTGGCTTGGGAAACTCCTTGTTGCGCAAGCCGTTATGTGCCGGAACCGATTGCCAGATACCCGCCAAAGTAACGGCGTCGGACACATTCAAATTGCCGGCGAAGAAATAGTTACCGCGCGGAGCATAAACAATACCTCCGCCAGCTTTTTCCGCCGCATCAAGGGCTTTTTGAAATGCCGCAGTATCGTCCGTCTGG
>JBARRE010000721.1:0-2021 GCA_049644065.1 Sedimentisphaerales bacterium
AAGATTTTCTCCTGGCGGTCGGCTCATCGGCACCGCGGGCCAACCTGGAGCTTGTTTTAACACGCACGGATTTGAAGGATTATTTCGACGCTTTGGTCAGTGGTGAGGATGTACCTAACGGCAAGCCGGCACCGGACACGTTCCTCAAGGCCGCTGAAAAACTCTCACTCGACGCCGAGAATTGTGTAGTCGTCGAGGATGCGATCCAGGGTGTAGACGCCGGCAAGGCCGCAGGCATGCCGGTCGTAGCGGTAACGACCACCCGAAGCCGGGCTGACCTGCAAAAAGCGGATATAATAGTCGACAGCCTGGCTCAACTACAAGCCAGGCAATTCATCGATCTTCTGAGAAACCGAAAATAAAAACACAAACGTCGATTCTCTACCATCCCCAAAGCCTACGGCTTTGAGGCTGCCACCCTGCGTTCCATCAACTCTACTGGATGACTGGGTGGCAGCCACATCCCGATTGTCGTTATTGGGATGTGGATGGTTCATTAGTCCGTTCATTCAAGATTGAGCTTCAGTTCGTGGATCGACCAGTTCCAACTGTCGGACGAGCCGGTCTGGAGGATCTTAAGATATCTGGTCCGTATAGGCTTGCCGAACTTGATTTCGGTGATCGGATTGGTGCCCTTGCCGGTAATGACAGGATTGCCCCAGCTTCCGCCATCGAAAGAGACATAGACTTCATATCCACGCGGGTAGTCATTGGACGAATTTCTTGTATCGAGAGTCAGACCTTTTACGGTGGTCTCGACGCCGAGATCCAGCACGAACCAGTCGCCGGGTTTCATGCCCCTGCCGGTGCTCCAGCGGCTTGAAAGCTCGCCGTCCAGGGCACGATTTGCATCGCCGTTGTTGCGTGAAGCTGTAACTTTGAGACTCTTGTTCAGCAGGGCCTCTTTTATCTTCTTCGAAGCCAGATCGGCTTCGGCGGCAAGATCGCTATCTTTCTTCGCACTTTCCGCCAGAGCCAGCGCTTCTTCGCACGGATATTTTGGCAGGGCTGATAGCACCGCTTTTTTCTCCTCGGGCCGCTTAGCGACATCCATCGCCTCGGAAAGCAATTTTACAGTCTCGGCCGCTCCGCGATTGGCTGGGATTCCCAGTAGTTTAATATACCCGCGAAGAGCCAAAACCCGGCTGGTGGAATCTTGATCTGTCTTTGCAATCTTCATTAAATCCGAAAGCGGTACCGCATCGGGCCAGTCGGCTAGAGCACGGATAGCAGCCGTTTTGATCTGATTGGCCTTGCTGATCACCTGGCCGCGAACGGCATCAAGCGATTTTAGGTCGCCGATACGCGAAAGAACTGCCAGCAAATGAGGCTTGGCGGCACGGCTGGCTTTGGCCAAACCATTAATGATCGACTTGGCATCCGGCGTTTCAAGCCGGGTAACAGTAGCAATCATTGCTCGCTCAATGTCGGCACGGTCTGCATTACTTTCAGCCGTAAGTAGCATCGAAACCATAGCGGGTAAATCTTTTTGATCCGACAATACGCCGAGGGCCTTGTAAGCCGCCTGACGAATGTCACGATTATCGTCTTTTGCAAGAACAAACATAGCTTCAATTGCTTCGGTTTCTCGACGTTTTGTAAGCGTCTCAATAACCTTGATGCGAACCGATGTATCGGCACGACTTTGTGCGACGGAAATCAACGCCCCGGCAACACCCGGACCGGAGAGCCGGTCGAGAGAATCCATCGCTGCTCTTCCAGTTCTGTCACCCGAAGCGGAAACCTCTGCAAGCAGTTCGACGTCGGAAGCGCTACCGAGAACGGCAAGTGCATCGATAGCCGCAAGACGAACGGATTCGTTATCGCTACCGACGGCTTTTGCGACATAAGGAGCTGCCGCCTTGTCGCCTCGCCCTTCGAGCGCGCTAAGAAGCACAACCTGAGCGTCGGGATTCAAGTCCCCAAGCTGCTCGGCAAGCGCCTTAGTAATGGCTGTGCCGGGCATCTCGGTGATAAACTTTCCCGCCGCTCGCTGCAGGTCGAGGTCCCGGTCCTTCAGC